>JAFATP010000046.1 GCA_019243895.1 Alphaproteobacteria bacterium | reverse complement strand
CCTTGCACCGGCGTTCCCACCAGATGCTGCACCTGCGGCACGGCGGCATTGACGTGATCGATGAACGGGTCGAACGGGGTGCGGCTGGGATAGACGAAATCCCCCTGCGGGCGCGCGGCGGGATCGGCATAGAAGAAGATGCTCTTGTCGTTGCGCAGCGGAAACCCGCTGCTCAAATCCCACACGCGCTTCACCGTGCCGTGCGTGTTGATGTATTGATAATCGGTCTCCGTGGCGAAATTATAAATATGCTGGTACAGCTCTTCCGGAAGAAAATCGTCATATACCACGACATCCTCCGTCTCCATCACCTTGTTCGGCGCGCGGATGGCGGCATGGGAGCGCGAAGCGGCCGGCGGCGGAGCTTTATCGGCGGGGAAATGCCCCTCGTATGCCGCGGGTGAAATAGCGCGGCGGGTGAAATCCACGCCGCAGAACCGCTGGTAATCCTCCATCGTCCGCACGCGGCCCAGCCCGTAGCGCTCAATATCCTGCGTCACGGCGGGATCGTGCGAACGGTCGGTGCCGAGCAGGTGCCGCACGCGGGCAAAGGAGCGGCGATTGATCTCCGGCCACTGGCGGTGATCGTCAAAATGCGTGCGCCGCGTCTTGCGCTCCCAGAAATGATAAATTACCGGGATATTGGGATGATACACGTCATAGCCGTGCGTCCACAGCCGCGCCGACAGCGTGATCTCCTCGCCGAAGAAATAGAGATGCGGATCATACGGAATCTCGCGGATCATATTGCCGGGGCCGAACAGCATGCACGCGCTGACGAACGCGCCTTCCACCGGCGCGGGCGGCGGCGGGTCCACTTTCAGCGGGCGGCTGGTCATGGTGAAAATGCCGTCGCCGTCAAACTGCTTGGCCACCAGCCGGTAGGTGAGCCGGTGCTGAATGGTGCGCGGCGGCAGATAACCGGCGGGATAGGTGGTGAGCACCGCCCGTTCGCCGCATGCTTTCAGCATGTCGATCAGCAGTTCGTCCCATCCCTGCTCGAAGCGCATGTGGCTGTCGATCTGCAGCGTATATTCCTCTCCCTCCCACAACTCCTGAAGCTTAGCGCGCGCCCAGCACACGCCCTGGCTTTCGCGCGCGTCCACCTCGATGATGCGCAATTGCTTGGGCCGGGGGTACGGCTTGGGGAAAAGCGCATCGTCTTCCCGCGGGACATACTGCCAGATGATGCCCGCATGAATGCGCTCCGGATACGTCGCCTTGGCGAACATCTCCGCCACCGTCCATTGCAGTTCCGGATCGCGATAAGCGGCAATCTGCACGAAGATGCGCGGCAATTTCACCGCCGTCGCTTCCTCCAGCACCGCTTTGTTCCATTCACCCGCAGCCGCATGCTGCGAAATCACGCCCTGCTCCATATCCACTCCTGCAAATCGCCAGAATGATTCCATGCTGCGCGCAGTTCCATGGCCATACCGTTCCAGCTCGGAAAGCGCCGCGCCTTCCTGTGCATATTCCAAGCCCAGCAGGTGCCGCACCCGCGCACCGGCCAACGCCAGGTTGGCATGCGGATGGCGCGCGGCAGACACCGCAGCATCAGGCATGCTCGCTCGCCACGCCACCGCCCGACCCGGCGAAAGAATGCGATAGCCGTGCGTCCACAGCCGCGCCGACAGGGTGATGTCCCCTCCGGCGGCCAGGATATACGGATCGGCGGGAACCAATCGGAACGCGTCGGAACGGCCGAATAAAAAATCCTGCTGTGCGAACGGTGTCTGCAGCAAGCCTTTCTGCCGCGCTTTCGCTTTTTTAGCGCCAAGACGCAACACGGCAGGATCATTGTATGCAGCAATGGCTTCCACAGTAATGCGCGGCGTTTTCTCCCTCTCCGCGCCCAGAGGAGATGAAATCACCGTCTTAGCATCATCATGCTGTTCCAGCATGGTGATCAGCATCTCATCCCATCCTTCTGCGAACCGCGCTGCGCTTGCCACCTGGAGGACGTAATCCTCGCCCTGCCACAGCGTCTGCGCCTGCATGCGCGCCCAGCCTTCTCCATGCGATTGCGCGGGATCAAACTGTTTCACGCGCACCTGCTGCGGGCGGGGATAGGCCTGTGGCAGATGCCGCGCATCCGCCTGCATATCATATTCCGCGCAGACACCGACAGTGATGCGGTCCGGATATTTCGCCTTGGCGAACAGATCCGCCACGGTGTGCTGCATCTGCGCATCGCGGTAAGCGGCAATCGCCACGAAAATGGAAGGCTGCCCCGCCGCCTGCGCGTATTCCCAATGCCAGTCGCCCTGCCGCGCCTCTTCGCTCGCTTGCCAATTCTCCATGTCGATGCCGGCGACTTTCCAGAAGCTATGGATGCTGCGCTGGTCGCCAAGCCCGTAGCCTTTCAATGCCTTTTCATCATGAAAGTCCAGCCTCAACAGCCGATGCAGCCGCTCGGCGCTGCGGCGGCTCTGCGGGGCCTCCTGTTTTTTGTAGTGCGCGCTTTGCGCATATTCGCGCGGCCAGTGATGCCACGCCACCGTTTGCTGCGGCTGGTAAATGTCCCAGCCATGCGTCCACAGCCGCGCCGACAGGCTCAGCTCATCGCCGTAGAAATAAATATGCGGATCGATCGGCACATCACGAAACATGGCGGCGGGCGCGAAAACGCAGCAATTCACCACGAACGGCGTCCGCTTCAGCGCCGTCACCTGCGCTGCGGGGACTTTGCTGCATCCCAGATTCACCAGCTGCGTCGATTCCTTCGCTCCCAGATAATTAATGCAGACGAACGGAAGCAGCCCATGCATCGGTTCCAGATGATCGGGCGGATCGTAATGACATGGAAACACCGTCACCACCGTTTTTTCGGCGCGGCTTTTCGCGTGCGTATCCAGAAGAATATCGTCCCAGCCGGGGGCGAAGCGCATATGCGCGTCGATCATCAGCACGAACTCTTCGCCCTGCCATAAGCCGAATGCCTTGCATCGCGCCCAGTTGGCGCCCTGGCTTTCCGCCGCGGTGAAATAAATCTCCCGCACGCGATCGGGATGCGTATACGGTTCGGCGAAGCAATGGGCATCCGCTTCTTTGTCCGTCTGCCAGCAGATTCCGGCGAGCACCCGCTCCGGGTGCGCCGCCTTGGCGAATAAGTCATTGACGGTGGGACGCGTCTCCGCGTCCCGATAGCTGGCGATCATGATAAAAATGCGCGGCAGGCGCGCCGGTGCGGCCGCCCATTCTCCTTTCTGCGCAAAGGGCTTTAGCTCCATGCGGCGCAGATCAAAACCGGCAAAGGAATAATAATCCTCCAGCGTGCGCGCCGTGCCCAGCGGGTAGCGTTCGATGTCTTTCAGAACGCGTGCATCCTCACACGGACGAAGCCCGAGCAGATGCAGGTTGCGCGCCCGCGAATCCTTATGCCGCTCGGAGGCCAAGGTGCGATAATGCGTTGCTTCCTGCGGCACTTTGCGATCCCAGTAATGATAAGCAACCGGACGGTCGTATTGAAAGAAATCATAGCCGTGCGTCCACATGCGCAGCGAAAGATTGATCTCATCCCCCCAGAAGAAAATCTGCGGATCGATGGGCACTTCTTCAAACGCGCGGGAACGCGTGAAAATGAAATTCTGCACCAGCAGGGCGGTCGGTTGCAGCCGTGTGATCTCACCCTCACTGAAATGGTACATCTGAAGCACCATCTGCAGATATTCGCTCTTATCCAGTTCGGAGATATGCACGCGGGGCAGCTTGCCGGCCGGATAGGTGCGCTTGTCAGGCGGCGCATAGCCCGGCAGCCACCCGGTGACCACCGGCTTTTCCGCCGGGCAGCGCTCGAGCATTTCAATCAGCGTTTCGTCCCATCCGCGCTCAAAGCGCATATGCGCGTCGATCAGCAGCGTATATTCTTCGCCCTGCCATAGCTTGCGGGCTTCGGCACGCGCCCAGTTGGCCCCCTGACTTTCCTCAGAGGTATAGCGCAGCTCCCTGACCTGCTGCGGAAATGGGTAAGGGACGGCGAAACATGCCTGGTCTTTATCCGCGTCCGCCTGCCAGCAGATGCCGACGGAAATGCGCTCCGGCCGCTTCGCCTTTTCGAATAAATCCTTCACCGTATGCTGGCATTCCGCATCCCGATAAGCGGCGATCTGCACGAAAATGTTGGGCCTTAACGACACGGCGGACATACTTTTCTCCCGGCATGCCGCTTCGTGCTCCTGTAACGCCCGAAACAGGTATTCTTCCTGCGGCATTTTGCTGAACACCTCAAATCCCCGGCGGGCTTGATTTCTTCGAGCCGTATCATTCTGCAGGTAATTCAGGCATGTTTCTACAAGCTTATCATACGGCGCGAAGGCAACTGCCTCTGCGAAAGGCGCTTCCAATTCCCGATCGTCGCCGATTTCGGAAATTACGCACTTAGCGTTGGCCAAAAGGTATGACACACGGGCGATTTCAAAAATATTCGCCGGTTGCATGTGAATGTTGACGATGATTTTCGCACGCGCGATAATCTCGTCGCGCTCCTTGCCGTATTGCGCGCTGATATGATGCAGCTTTACGCCATGCGCGCGTAATTGGGCCATGATATGTTCGCGGCGCCCGTGCCAGGTGCCGATGAGTAGCACGTCGATGTCTTCCTGCTCCGTGGAAGCGATGCGGGAAAGTTCCGGCACGTAGCCGATGCGGCATAGCGCGGTCGGCGTTATGCCGAAAGGTTTTAATGCATTAATATTATTGTGGCTGTAATCCCACACCGGATAGCGCCTTAGGAAATCCACGTAAGGGTGCGGCGGCGAAAAGAACGGAGATCGTGCATGTACCTGCTCCAGATTATAAATAATCATATCTTTCGGCAGCTTCTCATGAATTTCATGCAGCACCCGGCCCGCCAGCACGATGGTTGTGCCCTGTGCATGGGAAGGATGATAGACAATGGGCGCCTCGTGCCCTAACCGGCCAAATGCATTGCTTAAGCCAAGCGCGATTTCCTCGAAGCAGCGCATATGAAAATGCACATCGTACGGGGAGTGGATCAGCCAGATGGAATATGCCATAAAGTCTGTACAGTATAAAAGGCGGAATGATACCCCGTAAAAAAGCTGTAGAACAGAGGAAAAACCGTGGAAATCGTCGTTCTAGGCATGCATCGCGCCGGCACCTCACTGGTGACGCGGCTGATCAATATGATGGGAGCATATTTCGGCCCGGAAGGCATGGCTCTGGCACCAAGCGTCGAAAATCCCAAGGGTTTTTGGGAGCGCCATGACGTGTTGCAATGCAATGACGCCATCCTTCGGCTGGCCGGCTGCCATTGGGATAAGCTCGGCGCCTGGCAACGACCGCCCCTGCTGCCGGACGAGCTGACCCGCCGCTTGCATTACATCGTGCTCGGCATGGACGCGTTCCGCCCGTGGGTGATGAAAGACCCTCGCCTCTGCCTGACCCTGCCCTGCTGGCGGAAATTTTTAGAAGTGCCGGTGGCGGTCATCGTGTGGCGCCATCCGCTGGAATGCGCGCGCTCGCTGGAGATGCGCAACGGCATGCCTAAGGAATGGGGACTGGCCTTGTGGGAATATCACGCGGTAGGGGCGCTTAACGCTTCCGCCGACATGCCCAGAACATTCGTCGGCCATCATGAGGCCATCGCCGATCCCGTCGGCACGGTGCAGCGGCTTTATGACCAGTTGACGCGCGCGGAGGTCGCCGGCCTCCGGCTGCCGTCTGCCCGCGAAATCACCGCTTTCGTTGAACCGCGCCTGTACCGCGCCCGCGTGGAAAACCACGGCGAGGCCGCCCTCTCCGCCTGGCATTCAACGCTTTTTAATATGCTGCGCGGCGTCACCCCCGCTCCGCACGCCCTGCAGGTAGACGCCGCTGCCATGCATGCCATGAAGCGATTTTCACCCCCAGAAACGCTATAAAACGATGTATCCTTCGCGTAAGAAGGAAGCAGAACGCGGTGCAGCCACGGGAGATTGCCCGGGGTCGCACCGTTTTTAGTGTGAACCGATTTTAGTGCGCAAGCAGCTCTTTTTTATACACCGTGGTAATGCGCTGGCCGTTCCATCTATAGCAAAGATGCCGTTCCTGGCGGCAGTTCGAAAGCAGCCGCGGGCGAAACACCGCCGAGTTACAGCCTTCCGTGCAACGAACGCTATGATAGATAATGCCGCCTGAATTTTGTTCTCTCAACTCGCGCGCCAGCCGCTGCGAAGCGGTATAACTATTCGGATGATAGATATCCCGGAATGCCTCCCGCTTATCCCGGATATCATGCATTCTTCCGCGCAGGTCCATGGTGTAAACGCGCATATCCAGCTCCATCGGCGCTTCATTGGTCGCGCGCAGAAACCGCTCGCGGTGATGCTTTGTTTCGGCCACCGCCACGTCCAGCGTTTCCGAGGCGTAAAATACGCCGAAAGTGCCATCGGTAAAACGGCTGCCCTCCGGATTCAAATGGGTAAATGCCGCCATGATGACGCTGGCGCCGGGCCCCGAAATGCGATCCTGCTCCGCCACCAGGGAGAGATTGCCCGCCTGATCGCGCAGCCGGTCGTTCGTCATGCTTTCCAGCTGCGTCACCACTTCCAGATCCGCCGGATCTGCCACGCGCTCGAAGAGATCCACCGGGGGAAACCGGCTTGGGATGACGCGCCATGCGGGCCGCCACTCGATATCGCAAAGTGGGATGCTCATGCCCAGCCGCCGCGTTGCGCATCCAGATATTGCCGCACCACGTATAAATCCGCCACATTGCCGCTCAGCATCCGCTCAAGCGCGGACCTGCCGCCGAATATAGACGCTTGATTGGGCCTCTTCACCCAGCCGTCCGCCATTGCCGGATCGGGCAGAAGAATCTGCAGCGCCTTATAAATACCGAGAATGTAGGAAATGCGCTCCAGCGTATCGTGCGCAAGACTGGACGGCGCTCGCTTTTTCCAATTAAAAAAGGCACTGCGGCTGGGATTGCCCAGAAGTATGCGTTGCTCCTCCGCGCTTAAGCCCCACGCTTCGGCGATATTAAAAAAAGTGCGTAAGGCCGGAGCCGGTAAATCCTTCCGCGATGCTAAGGAAGATATACTGGATAAGGAGGAACGCATAATCATAAATACTTTTATGTATATATTTACAATAATAGTACATAAAAATACTATTTACAAGTATGAATATAAACTATTTGTGGAAATAATACGTTATTGCGCTCTTTAAGCGTTTATCCGTGCAGAACAATAGATTCTTATTGGTCTTTTATTGTCTCCTTTGCTTGATAAGCAAAACGAAAGGAGCCTCCACATGCGATTAACATCCCGCCTATTTGGCATCAACCTACTGCTATTCTGCGTTGCTTCCTGTGCGCCGTCGCCGTCGCCGTCGTCCACTGAGCATTATGACGTCATCGCCAGCGGCAAGGTGGAATATGTGGGTGAGAAAAAGTTGATTCTCCAGGATAAGCGCGACGTTATTTTCATTAACCTGGACGCATCGGACAAGGAGCTGAAAAAGCGTATTAAGAAAGGTGAGCAAATCACCTTGCTTGGGCAAAATGATGTGGTAAAAGATGCAAAAGGCCACAAAACGACTTCCGCGGAAATTGACGAAATCGTATTGGAGAACGGCACGCATATCCCCATAGGAAAATAATATGCGGCATTCCTAATGGTTTCTTTATGAGCAATGCCGAGCGCCTGCCTTGAGCTTGGGTACAAACCTTAAAAGGAGAGGTCATATGCGTAACCATTCGTCCTTTTTAATTATCATGCTTCTCGCCGCCGCGCTTTCCTCTCCGGCATTTGCCCTAGAGCGCATGGTGCTTGGCCAGCAAAGTTTTTCTCCGGGGATCAAAGCTAAATTCGTCGCGGAAACCCGTGACATTATCATTCCTCCACAACAAAACCTTCCGACACAGGATACGGATGTACATCTGGAAGCCTTCATCCACTGGGCGGAGTTTTTTCCACCTAAAAGTGCGCTGCGCGGAGAGTTCATCCCCTTCCTCAACGTCTATGCCCGGGTCACCGATGAAACCACCGGGAAATCCGGCGGCACGCAGCTCCTGCCTCACTTAAGCGCCTCTGACGGCATGCATTATGGACGCAACATCAAGCTGCCCGGCGCCGCCACTGACCGCTACGCCATCACCTTCACTATCAACCCGCCTTATGAGGGTGAGCTGAATTATCATTCAGACTGGGTAAGGAAATACGGCGCCACGCTGTTTAATCAGCCGGAAGTCTTTACTTATAGCGGGCTGGATTTCTCGAAAATCGTGCGATCCGAGCGTTAACGGCAGCTACATCGCCATTTCATTCAGCACGGCTTGATCGTTCCCGCTGATGAACAGCAGCGCGCGCACCATTCCTTCCACCAGGATACTCAGCGCATCCGCCACGATGGTGATGCCCAGCAGCGCCGGCAGCATTAAAAGAGTAATGACGAACAGCAGGCCGAACCGCTCGCTGCGCGCATACGCCGCGCCCAGCGCTTCCGGCAAAAGTGATCGCAGCACGCGCCCGCCGTCCAGCGGCAGAATCGGCAGCAGGTTGAAAACGCCCAGCGCGCAATTGACCACCAGCGAGCGGGAAAGATTGGCGTAAAGCCACGGCGCGCGCTCCGGCGCCACCG
>JAFATP010000292.1 GCA_019243895.1 Alphaproteobacteria bacterium | reverse complement strand
GGAGAAATACCTGCGCGATCCCGTGCGCATCGCGGTCGGCTCCGCCACCACGCCCATCGCCAAGATCCAGCAGGAGATCATCCACACTTCGCAGGAAGAAAAATACTCCAAGCTGGTGGCGCAGCTGAATGCCCGCGAAGGCTCCATCATCGTCTTCGTGAAAACCAAGCGCGGCGCCGAGCGGCTGGCCGAGCGGCTCTCACGCGCCCACCACAGCGCCGACGCCATCCACGGCGATCTGCAGCAGCGCAAGCGCGAGCGGGTGATCCAGGCGTTCCGCGACAAGCAGCACCGCATTATGGTGGCCACCGACATCGCCGCGCGCGGGCTGGACATTCCGCATATCGAGCACGTCATTAACTACGACCTGCCGCAATGCCCGGAGGATTACATCCACCGCATCGGCCGCACCGCGCGCGCCGGGGCGGAAGGCGCCGCGGTGTGCCTCATATCGCCGGAAGACGGGGTGAAATGGAAAGCCATCCACCGGCTGATGAATCCACACGAAGCGCCGGATCATCGGGTGGGCGAGCAAAAACCGCGCGGCAACGGCGGCAACAGCAAGCCTTTCCGCTCGCGCAGGCGTTATCGCGGGAGCGCTCCCCGCCAGGCGGCATAACACGCGCCGGGAAGCCTTATGGTTTCCCGGCTTCTTCCCGCCAGCGCCTCCACGCTTCCTCCACGCCCACGATGCGCTTGCTGATGGCTTCCCCCATCAGCGCTTCGGCGCCGCGGGAAAATGCCAGCGTCACCGCATCTTTCTCGGTGCCGAGAGTGATCTGGCTCAGCGTGCCGGGCGTGCTTCCGCTCAAATGATAGGCAAGGTTGGCGATGGTGCCCACCAGCCGCGCCCATGCCCGCTCGCGCTGGTTCACCAGCGAGAGCACGCCGGGCTCCTCCTTCAGCTTGAACTGGTAACGATGGTAGAGCGCCAGCGCCACCATTGCGCGCTCGCGGTGCGTGATGCCGGTGAACGCCGAGTAGAGCACCCGCTGCATCGACCATTCGGCCCGGTATTCGGGGTGGATATGCAGCGCGATATCGACGATATAGCATAAGCCCGCGCGCAGCCGCTTCTCCTGCGCCGTCTCCTGCATCAGCAGCGGATCCATCCACGCCAGCAGCTCGCGCGCATATGCCTCCGCATGGCCGAGCCGGCCGGCGAATTCGCGGCAGATGGCCAGCAGCACGTCCTGCTCCCGCACATGCATGGGGAGTTTCTCAAACAGATAGCCTTCGCGGATGCCGCTGGCGCTGAAGACGATGCAGGATGCTTTTGTCACCTCCAGCACCTGCTCGAGGATCATCGCCGCCGGAGTGATGGTGGGCACGCGTTTTCCGGCAAGGCCCGGTAGTTTCGCCAGCTTAGCCGCCGGCATGGCGGCAAGCTCCGCGGCAAAGGCCGCGAATTGCCGCGCCTCCACCTCATATTGATGCAGAATGCGCAAGGGATAGCCCGCCGCCTGCATATGCAGCTTGGCGATGGCGCGGAAGCTGCCGCCGATGGCGTAAAAATGCCGCGCCTCGGTTTCCTTAAGCCAGGGTATATTTTGAAACCGGCCTTCGATGGCCTTGCGCATGGCCGCCCGCCGGCCCTTCAATTCGTCCAGCAGCCGCAAGGGGCCGATGGGCAGCGTGACGTGATTCAACAGCGCCGCCCCTTCCAGATGCACCAGCTCCATGCTGCCGCCGCCCAGATCGCCGGTGATGCCGGAAGGGGCGAACACCGAGGCGCAAATACCGTACGCTCCCAGCTTGGCCTCGCGGTCGCCGGAAATAATGTCCACGTCAATGCGGTATTCCCTTTCAATGGCCCGCGCGAATTCCCTGCCGTCCTCCGCATCGCGCACGGCGGCGGTCGCCATCACAGAGAGCGCGCCCACATCCATGTTGCGCGCCAGCGCCACGAAGCGCGCCAGCGCTTCCCTGGCCAGCACCACGCCTTCCTCGTACAGCCTTCCGGTGGTGGCGAGGTTCTTCCCCAGCTGGCACAGCAGCTTTTCATTATAGAGCGGCACGGCGGCGCGCTTGAGATCGTCATACACCACCATGCGGATGGAATTGGAGCCGATATCGATGATGGCAACCCGGCTATGACGCGAGCGGAAGGGCATCATGCGCGCCTCACCGTTTTGTAGCGCAGCATCTGCGTGGATTTGATCTTCTTAAGCCCGGAGCCGCGGCCGGAGAGGCTGGGATTGGTAATGAAGTAATGATGCGCGGAGAATGCATCCGGCCCCGCTTTCAGCCGCTCGTAATGCCCGCCCGGCTGCATCACCCAGCTGTTCCTCTCGTCTTTCAGATTCGCCATCATGATCTGGGACAGCACCTGCTCGTGCACGGTGGGGTTCTGGATCGGCACCATCGCTTCCACCCGCCAGTCGAAATTGCGCGGCATCCAATCCGCCGACCCGATAAATATTTTCGCCTGCGGCGACGGCATGGGATGGCCGGCGGCGAAGCAGTAAATGCGCGCGTGCTCCAGGAAACGGCCGATGATGCTTTTGACGCGGATATTTTCCGACATGCCGGGCACGCCGGGCCGCAGGCAGCAAATGCCGCGCACCACCAGCTCCACGATCACGCCGGCATTGGAGGCTTCGTACAGCGCGTCGATCACCTCGGCGTCCACCAGCGCGTTCATTTTTGCCCAGATGGCGGCGGGCTTTCCCGCCTTTGCGTTATCGATCTCCTCGCGGATAAGCTGCGTCACCGACCGCCTAAGCGTGCGCGGCGCCACGATCAGTTTCTTGAATTGCCGCGGCGGCGCATATCCGGTGATGAAATTGAACAGATAGGCGGCATCGCGGCACAGCTCCGCGTCGCAGGTGAAAAAGGAAAGATCGGTGTAAAGCCGCGCCGTGTTGGGGTGATAGTTGCCGGTGCCGAAATGCACATAGGATTTCAGCTTGCCAGCCTCACGGCGCGTCACCAGGGAAAGCTTGGCATGGGTTTTAAGCGACACGAACCCATACACCACCTGCACGCCCACCCGCTCCATGTCGCGCGCGAAACGCAGGTTCGCCTCCTCGTCAAACCGCGCCTTCAGCTCCACCAGCGCCGTCACTGCCTTGCCCGCTTCCGCCGCCTCGATCAGCGCCTGTACGATGGGCGAATCATGGCTGGTGCGATACAGCGTTTGCTTGATCGACACCACGGCGGGATCGGCCGCCGCCTGGCGCAGGAACTGCACCACCACGTCAAAGGTTTCGAACGGATGATGAATGATGATGTCCTTCGCGGCGATGGCGGCGAAGCAATCGCCGCCGTAATCGTTGATGCGCTGGGGAAACCGCACGCTGAACGGCTTATATTTAAGGCTGGCGTCATGCATGTCATATAGCTCGCGCAAATGCCGCATCCCCATCATGCCCGGCAGTTCCAGCACTTCCTCCACCGCCACCTGCATATGCTCGATGACGCACTGCATCAGCGCCTTTGGCGCACCCTCCATGAAGCGTACGCGGATGACGCGCCCGTGGCGGCGCTGCTTCACCGCCCGCTCGAAATGCCGCATGAAATCATCCGCGTCATCGTCCTCGATGTCCAGATCGCTGTCGCGCACGATGCGGAACACCGTTTTCTCCAGTATGTGGAATCCCGGAAACAGCATATCGAAAAACAGCGCGATGGTTTCTTCCAGCGCCACCACGCGAAGGCGCTTGCCCGGCAGGCGGATGAAGCGCGGCAGGCTCACCGGCAGCGGCACGATGGCCAGCTGCGCCGCGCGGTGCTCGCCTTCCGGCTGCAACTGGAAGATCAACGCCATGCCCAGGTTCGGCAGGTACGGAAACGGATGCGCCGGATCGATGGCAATCGGCGTCAGCACGGGGAACACGTTCTCCTGAAAATATCCGGATAGCCAGTTGCGCTGCCGCGTGGTGAGCGCCGCGGCGGGGATAATGTGAATATCCTCTTCCGCCAGCTCGGCGCGAAGCGTGTCCCAGCATTGATTCTGCCTGTCCACCAGCGCGCGCGTTTCATCGCGTATGATCGTAAGTTCCTGCTCCGGCGTCAGACCGTCGATGCTCTGATTGATAACGCCGCGGCGCACATAATCCTTCAATCCCGCCACACGCACCATATAAAATTCGTCGAGATTGGCGGCGGAGATGGCCAGAAAGTTCAGCCGCTCCAGCAAGGGGATCGTGGGATCGGCCGCCGCTTCCAGCACCCGCGCGTTAAACGCCAGCCAGGAGAGCTCGCGATTGATAAAGCGTTGGTGAAGCGGCTGTTTTAGCGCGGGCGCTGGTTCGCTGCGGTGCGTCATGACTTGTGCGGCGTTCGGCTGTATAATGAAGATAATCCAATCTACGCCGCAAAAGTTAACTATGCATCAAAAAACCTTATATCTGCTGCGCCACGGCACCGCCGCCAACGCCGGCGATTATACCGAGGACCGGCTAAGACCGCTGACGCCTCAAGGGCTTGCGGATGCATCGCGGGTGGGGGCTTATATGCGCGCCCGCCACCTTATGCCCTCGCTGGTACTGTGCTCCCCTTCCTTGCGCACGCGGCAGACGGTGGAGGCGATGATGGAAGCGCTGGGGTTCGGGCTTACGGTGAAGAATAACGATACGCTGTATCTGGCGTCGCCGACGACATTGCTGAAAATCTTAAGCGAGGTGCCGGAGACGATCGATTCGGTAATGGTGGTGGCGCACAACCCTGGCCTTCACCAATTGGCCCTGCAACTGGCGACGCGGGCGGAAGACGGGCTTGGCAGCGCGCTTAGCGCGCGTTTTCCGACCGCGGCGCTGGCGGAGATCACCCTGCCCGTGGCGCAATGGTCGCAGATCGGCACGCAGACGGGCACGTTGACCCGTTTTGCCGGCCCTTCCGGCCTGGAAGTGGTCAGTGCTTAACTTTTAATCGCTCTGTGTTATTTCAATGCCGCGCACGCCTTCGCGATGCGGCGCATCGCTTCCTGCAGCAATTCATCGGAGGTGGCGTAAGAAATGCGGAAATGCCCCTCCATGCCGAAGGCACTTCCCGCCACCGTGGCCACCAGCGCCTCCTCCAGCAAGTAATCGCAGAATTGCGCGCTGCTTTCCATGATCTGCCCGTTCGGCAGGCGCTTGCCCATCAGCCCCTGCATGGAGGGGAATACATAAAACGCCCCTTCCGGCATGGCGCAGTGAATTTCCGCGGTTGCGTTCAGCGCTTCCGTCACCAGGTTGCGCCGCGCCGCGAAGCGCTGCTGCCATTCCGCCAGAAACGCTTGCGGGCCGGTGAGCGCTTCCAAGGCGGCGGCCTGGCTGATGGAGCACGGGTTGGATGTGGAATGCGACTGGATATCCGCCATCGCCGAGATCAAGGCTTCGGAGCCGCCCGCATAGCCGATGCGCCAGCCGGTCATGGCGTAGGCCTTGGACACGCCGTTGACCGTAAGGGTGCGGCCGAGCAGCCGGGGCTCCACTTGCGCAATGGTGTTGAAACGGAAGCCGTCGAATACCAGGTGCTCATAGATATCGTCGGCCAGCACCATCACGTGCGGGTGCTTGAGCAGCACCTCCGCCAGCGCTTCCAGCTCATGCCGCGTATATGCGGCGCCGGTGGGATTGGCGGGAGAATTAAGGATCAACCATTTGGTCTTAGGCGTGATCGCCTCGGAAAGCGCCAGCGCGGAGAGCTTGAATCCCTGCGCCTCCGGGCAGGCCACAAACACCGGCGTGCCTTCGGCAAACAGCACCATGTCCGGATAAGAAACCCAGTACGGTGCTGGAATAATCACCTCGTCGCCGGGGTCAAGCGTTGCCAGCAGCGCATTGAAGATCAGCTGCTTGGCGCCGCATCCCACCACGACTTGACGCGGCGCATAGGCCAATCCGTTCTCCCGCGCGAATTTCTCGCTCACGGCTTTTTTAAGCGCCGGGGTGCCCGTTACCGGCGTATAGCGGGTCTGTCCGCTTTCAATGGCGGCAATGCCGGCGCGGCGGATGGGCTCAGGCGTGGGAAAATCCGGCTCGCCCGCGCCCAGGCCGATAACGTCCTTTCCCTGGCTTTTCAGTTCGGCGGCGCGCTGGGTCACCGCCAGCGTGGGAGAAGGTTTAACGCGAGAAAGACGGGAAGCGAGGTGCACGGGCGGGCGATCCTTACGGGTGAGGTTGAGGAACCGTCTGCTGCGGGCCGCGGGCCGGCGGCGGGCCGGCGCCGGGGCCGAACATCTGCTGTTTATAGCGCTTGGTATCCATCAACTGCCAGTCCACCCCCTGCACCGGATGACGCGCCATGGATATTGCTCCATACACCAGGAACGCCAGCAGCCCCCATTTCAGCCACGGCGGCATGGGCGTGGGAGGCTTTTTTTGCAGCAGCGAATCAGGCTTGTTTAACCACATAATCCGGAATTATATAACCGCCTCGTCAGGTATTGAAGCGGAAATGCAGCACGTCGCCGTCGTGCACTTCGTATTCCTTCCCTTCCAGCCGCATTTTCCCCGCTTCCTTGGCGCCATGCTCACCGTTGTGGCGGATATAATCCTCATAAGCGATGGTTTCCGCGCGGATGAAGCCTTTCTCGAAATCGGTATGGATCACCCCCGCCGCCTGAGGCGCTTTCGTGCCGCGTGCGACGGTCCAGGCGCGCGCTTCCTTGGGCCCAACGGTGAAAAACGTGATCAGGTCCAGCAACCGGTATCCCGCATGGATGACGCGCGACAGCCCGGTTTCCTGCAATCCCAGCGCTCCCAGGAATTCCTGCTTTTCCGCCTCGGTGGGCAGCACCGCGATTTCCGATTCGATCTTCGCCGAAACCGCCACGCAGGCCGCCCCTTCCTGCGTCGCCATCGCCTCGACGCGGGCGGAAAGCGCGTTGCCGCCGCCGGCGCTTTCCTCATCCACATTACACACGTAGAGCACGGGCTTGGCAGTGAGCAGCTGCAGCAATTGCAGCTGACGCTCCTCCCCGGCGTTTTTAGGCATGACGCTGCGCGCCGGCTCCCCCCTGGCAAGCGTCGCCTGCAGAGATTCCGCCAGCGGCAGCAATGCCGCCGCCTCCTTATCGCCCCCTTTGGCTTTCTTCTGCAGCGCGGGCAGGCGTTTTTCCATGCTTTCCAGATCGGCCAGCACCAGCTCGGTTTCCACGATTGCCTTGTCGCGCAGCGGGTCTACCGCGCCTTCGACATGGGTGACGTCCCCGCCCTCGAAGCAGCGCAGCACATACAGCACCGCGTCCACTTCGCGGATATGCGCGAGGAATTGATTTCCCAGCCCCTCTCCTTGCGACGCCCCTTTCACCAGCCCGGCGATGTCTACGAATTCAAGCTGCGTCGGAATGATCTGCGCCGAATGCGCCACGGCGGCGAGCGCGTTAAGGCGCGCATCCGGCACGCCGACGCGGCCGGTGTTCGGCTCGATGGTGCAGAACGGATAATTCGCCGCCTCCGCCGCCGCCGTCTGCAGCAATGCGTTAAATAAAGTGGACTTGCCCACGTTGGGCAATCCGACGATGCCGCAGTTGAATCCCATGATCCCTATCCGTTAAAGTCAAAAGCTATGTAGGCGAATTGTGACGCGCCGACAATAGCTATTGCTGTTCTTCCGACGCGCGGCGTGAACACCTTTCGCAAAATCTTTTCCGAAAATTCGTTGGCACGCCTGCGCAATGGTGCTACATAGTGGGGTTAGTTTTCCGTTAATTCCGATGCCGTCATGTTAGGAGTCCATTATGCCATTGAACCTCCAGCTGCCCCTGAAGAACGACATGCTTAAACCCACCATCACCGTGGTCGGTGTCGGCGGCGCTGGAGGAAATGCGGTTAACAACATGATCGCCGCCAGCCTGGAGGGCGTCAATTTCGTGGTCGCCAATACCGATGCGCAGGCGCTGGATCACACGCTGGCGGACCGTACCGTGCAGCTGGGCGCCGGCATCACCAAGGGGCTGGGCGCGGGCGCCAACCCCGAAGTGGGCAAGGCCGCCGCCGAGGAAGCGGCCGATGAGATCGCCGCCTTCATCGCCGGCAGCAACATGGTGTTCATCACCGCCGGCATGGGCGGCGGCACCGGCACCGGCGCGGCACCGGTGGTGGCGCGCATCGCGCGCGATCAGGGCGTGCTCACGGTGGGCGT
>JAFATP010000102.1 GCA_019243895.1 Alphaproteobacteria bacterium | reverse complement strand
CAATGAGGCGATCGCTGTGAATGCAATCCAGGAAGGGGCGCAGAGTTACATCTCCAAATCCGACATCACTCCGGAAGGGCTGCAGCGCGCCGTGCGCATCGGCATGGAGCATTCGGCGATGCAGAAGCGCATTCACGAGCAGCGCGTGTCCCTGGAGATTTTCACCCGCGCCCTGGCACACGACCTGAAGGAGCCGGCTCGCACCATTCGCTCCTTCGTGGAGCTGATCGGCCGCGATGCGGCATTCCCCGAGCGGGCGCAAAGTTATTTCGATTACATTAAGAGCGCCTCCGAACGCATGATTATGCTGATCGATACGATATATCTCTATACCCGCCTCGACGGCGGGCAGGAACATGCGTTTTTTGAAGCCTGCGACGGCAACGGCCTGCTCAGGGACACAAAGGAGAACCTGGCGGAGCTCATCCGCGAGCATCAGGCGGTGATTACCTCGGACCCGCTGCCGGAGGTGCTGGGAAACCGGATGCAGCTGATGCAGGTGTTGCAAAATCTGCTGGCCAATGCCATCCGGCATTGTGAAAAGGTGCCGGTGATTCACGTGGACGCGGAAGAGCAGAAAGACCACTGGCTGCTGCGCATCCGCGATAACGGCCCGGGCATTTCCAGCGAGCAGCGCGAGCGGGTGTTTGAGCCGTTCAAGCGCCTGAAAAATAATCAGGGGCTTGGGTTGGGGCTTGCCATCTGCCGCAAGATTATCGAGGCGCACGGGGGGGAAATATGGTGCGAAACGCCCAGCGGCGCCGGCACCGCCTTTCTCTTCACGCTTCCTAAAACCGTCTCGGCGCGAAGCAGCGCGCCCATCCACCCAGAAATTTCCGGTGCGGTGTCACAGGACCGCCTGGGAACGATTCTGCTGGTGGAGGATAATGAAGCGGATATCGAACTTACGCGCATTATGCTGATCGAGGAGGCGCGGCTGCAATGCAATCTTCTGGTGGCGCGCGACGGGCAGGAAGCACTGACCCGGCTGCGCAGCGAAATGAAAAACCATATATTCATTGATCTGGTGCTGCTGGATATCAATATGCCGCGCATGGACGGATTCGAGCTGTTGCGGCAGATGCGCGCCGAAGAGGCGCTACAGCACGTGCCGGTGGTCATGTGCACCACTTCCACCTATGACAGGGATATGGAAATGGCGAAATCCCTGGGCGCTGACGGTTATCTGACCAAGCCTGCGGATCTGGGCAAGCTGCGCGCCGCCATCGACGGCGCGGCGGCGGTGCGGCTGTGCGCCGAAGGCGAAGGTTATGCGTTGCGGCCCGCGGCCTGAAAACGTTTACCGTTAATCGCGCCATTATGCGCCGCCGCGCTCGAAGGTCTGGCGCGGGTCTCCGGGCAGCGCCTTCACATTGATGTTCCATGACATGGTGATGCGCGGCCGGTTCCCCATATACGGGTTGACGCAATGCACGGTGGCGCCCGGGAACATCACCATGCTGCCTGGCTGCATCACCGGAATCAGCATCCGGGTGAGCCTGCCCGGCTCATGCTGCGCGCAATAGCCAAGGCGCGGGTCGGTGAAGCATAACTTCCCTGCCAGGTCATCCGGGCGGGCGGCATCGCCTTCAGCCACCATATACACAATGCTGGCCTGGGCGCGGATATGGCTGTGCGGCACGCAGTAATCGCCCTTGCGATAAATGCTCGCCCAGCTGGCATCCACATGCGCCTCGCGGGTGTGCAAGCCATGGCGAAACAAGGCGAGCGCGCGCTGATGCACCAGCTGCGCCTCGGGGCAGTTCCAGCGGTCTACGTGATGAATCTTCACGCCGCAGCTGCCCTGCACCAGCGGTTCGGTGAAGCTGGAGTTGCGCTCTAGCATTAAAAGCGTCTGGATAAGGGAAGAGTGAAATGCCGGGGGGGCGACAAAATGGGTGACGGCGATATTGGGGTCGCCCGCTGCTTCGATGCGCTGGCCTTCGGGCCAGATTTCCGGCAGCGTTTCAAGGAGCGTGGAGGCCATAGGCGGGCTTTATATTCGCTAATGCCCGGGTTGTCCAAGAAGAATGTATAAGGCTCCTCCGCGGGCGGCGGGGAATTATGTTCAAGCGGCAGATGGAGAGACTTAAAGCAAAAGATCGCTTGACGCGGGTGCAAATGAGTATTAATTGCTTTTCTCCATTTAAGAATGATTCTCATTCTAATCCTTTCCAGAAGGGATCTATGATAAAAACTCTTTTCGCAGTGCTGCTGATAAGCATCGCTTCCGCCGTCCAGGCACAGGACGAGATTTCCATCACCATTAAAGACCACCGCTTCGCTCCCGCTGAAATCACTATCCCGGCAAACCAGCGGGTGAAGCTGACGGTGAGAAATGAGGACGCGACGCCCGAGGAGATGGAAAGTGTGGATCTCAATTTCGAGAAGATCATTCCGGGCAGTGAGGAGGGCGTCATCTACATCCGCCCGCAGAATCCTGGCGCGTATCACTTTTTCGGCGATTTCCATCAGGACACGGCCCAAGGAGTGATCAATGCCAGGTAGAAATCTTGCTCTCGCGCTTGGAATGCTGGCTTGCCCTGCCGCCGCGTTGGCATTGGACAGCAAAATCTATTCACCCGCTATTGTTAAGGATGAACTGGAGCTTGAATACGGAGGCACGCGCACCTTCGACAGTCACAAGGAAAAAAATGATCTGCAGGAGAACCAGTTTTCCATCGGCTACGGCGTCACCGATTTCTGGAAAGTGGAGCTTGACGGTATTTTGGCGCGCGGCCCCGGCATGCCGCAGGATTTTGTCGCCAATGAATTCGAGAATATCTTCGCGTTTTCGCCTCCCGGAAAATATTGGCTGGATACAGGGATGCTGGCCACCTATCAACGGGCGGCGAAATCCGGCGATGCGGACAGCGTGGAATTGAAGCTGCTGCTGCAAAAAGATATTGGCCGCTTTACCACGGTGGCCAATCTCGGCGGCCACCAGGAGGTGGGAGCGCATGCCAGCGGCAGTCCGGAGCTGGGGATGGCGATTAACGCGCGCTACCGCTGGCTGGCGGCGGCGCAGCCGGGCATCGAACTGCAAAGCGATTTCGGCGAGTGGAGCAAGCACGCTGCGTTCAGCGAGCAGTCGCATTACCTCGGGCCGTCGCTTTACGGCAAATTACTGCCGCAGTTGAATTACGAGGTGGCGTATCTTTTCGGCGTGTCGCAAGCCGCCGCCAGCAGCGCCATGCGCCTGAAATTGGAATACGAGTTTTACTTCTGATGCGGCGGATTGAAAATTTCGCCGCATAATGAAGCACTCCATTTTCCCGGCGCGTCATGCGTTATCATGATGCGCCGGATGCGGCCCGAGGCGTCGGCATCCATTTGAATGCTGCAAAAGCGCGGTTCAGCCGGGTGAGGATAAGCATCCGGGAAGGCAAAACTTCCTGGGCGCTGCAGCGAAAGATACCGGTCCGGCGTCGCGGTGTCGGTTTCCAGAATGGATACCCATCGGTAAACGCGCCCGCTCTCCGCAGTGCGTGATTCTACCGGCCGGCCGTATTCCAAGAAAAAATCGTCGGCGGAATGCCCGGAAAAGCGCGACAGGACATCCGCCGGGGCGGGAGCGGGAGCGCATGCCGCCAACCAGAGGAATATAAGCAAATAGCGCATAATTGTTCTCTTTATAAAGAAAGGTTTTACCATTATAAGATTAAACTTATGAGTGCGTGGGAGAAGATCACGCGCGGAATAGGATTCCTTTGCCAAGGCGGGGTATATGCGGACTCTCCTTAACTACGCTAATCCACAGGAGGAAATGGTCAATAAATTCCTACAGAGTGTGGGAAGTTATCTCTCTTTGGCGCGGTTTGGCAGCTGGAATAAGAACTTGCTGATGCTGGCCGGCGTGGGCATCGTGTATGTGCCCGCTAAAATCGCGCCGCAAGGCTGGGAGTGGGCGGTGGTGATCGGGCTGCTGAGCCTGTGTCTGGCGTCCTCGGCTAATTACACCATCAACGAGGCGATCGATGCGAAATTCGACCGCTATCATCCGCTGAAATGCCTGCGCAGCGCGGTGCAGAATGATCTCTGCCTGCGGCTTATTATCTTACAGTACCTCGCCTTTGCCGTTACCTCGCTGGCGCTGGCGTATTACGTGCAGGCCAATCTCGCCTGCATCATCGCGCTCTATCTGACGGGAGCGCTGCTTTACAACATCGCCCCGGTGCGGTTGAAGGATGTGGCATATGTCGACGTGCTGGCGGAAGCGAGCAATTATCCCTTGCGGCTGATGGTCGGCTGGGCGTGTATCCTTC
>JAFATP010000036.1 GCA_019243895.1 Alphaproteobacteria bacterium | reverse complement strand
ATCAAGATTGGGTTGGGCGATGCCCTGCGCCCGCCGGGTTCCTTCCGCCAGCAAGTTATTCAACTCACTCTCATCACCGAGCAGTGCCTCCATGCGCCGTCGGATCGGCTCCAGATGGGCCACCGCCGCATCAATCAGCTTCTTCTTGAACGCGGAGAAGCTGTCACTGGCGCATTCTGCCGCCGCTTCCTTCACCGCGCGGCCGGTAAACGCCGCATACAGCACCAGCAGATTGGAAGCCTCCGGCCTTAGCGCCGGATCATAGCTCATGCCTTCGGTCATATCGCTCTTGGCTTTCTTGATTTTCTGCGCAATCTCGTCGGCGCTGTCGGTGAGATGAATGCGCGAATAATCGGAAGCATCGGATTTGCTCATTTTCTTGGTACCGTCGCGCAAACTCATCACGCGCGCCGCTTCGCCCAGAATCAAGGGCTCCGGCAGCGGAAAGAATTCCTGCCCGTAGCGCCGGTTAAACGCGCCGGCGATGTCGCGCGTCAGCTCCAGATGCTGCTTCTGATCTTCCCCCACCGGCACATGGGTCGCCTTATAAAGCAGAATGTCGGCCGCCATCAGCACCGGGTAGGAATAAAGCCCCAGCGGCGCATTCTCGCGGTCTTTGCCCGCCTTTTCCTTAAACTGCGTCATGCGGTTCAGCCAGCCCAGCGGCGTCAGGCAGGAAAGAATCCAGGCCAGCTCCGCATGACCGGACACCGCCGATTGCGGGAAGATGATGCTTTTCTGCGGATCGACGCCGCAGGCGATATAGGCCGCCGCCGTTTCCAGCGTGTGCCGCCGCAGGCTTGCGGGGTCTTGTGGCACGGTGATGGCGTGCAGATCCACAATACAGAACATGCAGCGATACGCGTTCTGCAACGCCACCCAATGCCGGATCGCGCCCAGGTAATTCCCCAGATGCAGATTGCCGGTCGGCTGCACGCCGGAAAAAACAAGTTCCTGATTTTTCATTTTTTCTTTCCAATCTTTGCTTTATCGCGCGGTAGCTGGTATAAACGCATGCATGAGTCTTTCATTCACGGGGGATTTCCCGGCCACACGCCTGCGCCGGACACGGCTGGAGCCTTGGTCTCGCGCGTTGGTGGCGGAAACCCGGCTTCATGCCTCCGATCTTATCCTGCCTTTATTTGTGCAGGAAGGGGAAAATTGCACGCCCGTTCCCACCTTGCCGGGGGTATCGCGCCTGCCGCTGAAGGCGGCGGTGGAAACCGCGCAGAAAGCGCATGACGCGGGCATACCCGCCGTCGCGCTTTTCCCCGTGGTGCCGCCGGACCGCAAAACGCCGCACGGCGAGGAAGCGCTGAATGCGGACAATCTCATCTGCCGCGCCATCAGCACCATCAAGCTGCGCGTGCCGGGTCTGGGCGTCATTGCCGATGTCGCACTGGACCCGTACACCACGCACGGCCATGACGGCATCCTGAGCGAGGCCGGGCACGTGGATAATGACGCCACGGTGGAGCTCCTCTGCCGTCAGGCGCTGGTGCAAGCGCGCGCTGGCTGTGACGTCATCGCCCCGTCGGACATGATGGACGGCCGCATCCGCGCCATCCGCGCCGCGCTGGAGGAGGCGGGGTTTCACCACACGCTGCTGCTGGCCTATGCCGCCAAATACGCCTCCGGCTTTTACGGCCCCTTCCGCGATGCGGTAGGCTCGGCGCAATCCCGGCCCGTTGACAAGCGCGGCTACCAGCTGGACGCCGCCAATAGTAACGAGGCGCTGCGCGAAGCGGCGCTGGACGTGGCCGAAGGGGCAGACATGCTGATGGTAAAGCCTGCCCTGCCCTATCTGGACATTCTTCACCGCCTTTCCGCCGCCTTTCCCCTGCCGGTGCTGGCTTACCAGGTGAGCGGCGAATACGCGATGCTTCACGCGGCGGGGGCGACCGGCGCGTTGGACGGGAAGGAAGCGCTGCTGGAGAGCCTGCTCTGCATCAAGCGCGCGGGCGCGCGGGCGATTTTCACCTACGCCGCGCTGGAAGCGGCGGCGGCATTATGACGCGCCGCCTCATTGTCGGCATCAGCGGCGCGTCCGGGGCCATTTACGGCATCCGCCTGCTGGAGGCGCTGCGCGCGGCGAACGTGGAGACGCATCTGGTGATCAGCCGCACCGCGCAAGTCACCATCGCGCATGAAACCTCTTATGCGCTGCCCGCCGTGCAGGCGCTGGCCAGCGTGGTGCACGCGGCGGGCGATCTTTCCGCCCC
>JAFATP010000094.1 GCA_019243895.1 Alphaproteobacteria bacterium | reverse complement strand
GCGGTGTTCGCCATCTTTGCGGGCTTCTATTACTGGATCGGCAAGATCAGCGGCAGGCAATATCCCGAATCGCTGGGAAAGCTGCATTTCTGGATGTTCTTCATCGGCGCCAATCTCACCTTCTTCCCGCAGCATTTCCTGGGCCTGGCCGGCATGCCGCGCCGCGTTCCCGATTATCCGGATGTGTACGCCGGATGGAATTACGTCTCCTCCGTGGGATCGTATATTTCCTCCGCGTCGG
This sequence comes from Alphaproteobacteria bacterium, assembly GCA_019243895.1. Taxonomy (GTDB): domain Bacteria; phylum Pseudomonadota; class Alphaproteobacteria; order Rickettsiales; family SXRF01; genus JAFATP01. Next base: position 4,075 of record JAFATP010000094.1, on the reverse strand, counting down.
TGCTGGTGTTCCTGGTGCTGGTGTGGCGCACGTTCACGGCGGGCGCCACATGCCCCGCCAACCCGTGGGGCGACGGCGCCACCACGCTGGAATGGACGCTGCCGTCGCCGCCGCCGTTCCATACGTTTGAAATCCAGCCGCGCATCGAAGGTGCGGTGCTGCGCCCGCATTGATATGCAAGCGGTCAGCGGCACGTGGCGGGCGGGTGATCGGGAGGAAAGACGGATATGACATCCCCCGTAACCGCCCCTTGCCATCCGCCGCTCGCCGCTGAGTCCTCCCTTCGCGATTATTTCATCCTGCTCAAGCCCGGCGTAATGTCATTGGTAGTGTTCACCGGCTTGGCCGGCATGCTGCTGGCGCCAGTGCCGCTGCACCCGTTTCTGCAAGCGATTGCGGTGCTGTGCATCGCGCTCGGCTCCGGCGCCGGGGCGGCGCTGAATATGTGGTATGACCGGGATATCGATGCGCAGATGCATCGCACCGCCAAGCGGCCCATTCCCGCCGGGCGCATTGCGCCGGACGACGCACTGGCGTTCGGTCTGTTTCTAAGTCTGCTCGCCGTTTCGCTGATGGGGTTGGCGCTGAATTGGATTGCCGCCGGGCTATTGGCGTTCGCCATCTTTTTTTATGCCGTTGTTTACACCATGCTGCTGAAGCGCGCCACCCCGCAGAATATCGTGATCGGCGGCGCGGCGGGCGCATTTCCCCCGGTCATCGGCTGGGCGGCCGCCACCGGCGGAATCTCCATGCACGCCGTGCTGCTGTTCCTGGTAATTTTTCTTTGGACGCCGCCGCATTTCTGGGCGCTCGCCCTGCACCGCAACGAAGATTATCGCCGCGCGCATATTCCCATGCTGCCGGTGACGCACGGCATTGCCGCCACCACGGCGCAGATGCTCGGCTACACGTGCGCCCTGGCGGCCATTTCGCTCCTGCCCGCGTTGCTCGGCATGCAGGGCGCGCTGTATGCGGCCGGCGCGCTGGCGCTGAACGCCTGCTTCCTGTGGCACGCCTTTACCGTGCGCCGCAATCCCAGCGGCAGTCACGCCATGCGCATGTTCGGCTTTTCCATTCTGTATCTCTTCGCGCTGTTCGGCCTGATGCTGGCGGACCGGCTATTGCAGTATGCAACCGGCATGCATGGAGTTGCCGCATGACGCCGCAGCAAAATGCCGAGCTGATGGCGCAGCTTTCCCAACAGGCGGTGTTCCTGATGGGCATCAGCTTCATTCTGGGCAGCCTGTGCACCATTTTCATCCTCCTGATTTTCGAGATGGTGCGCCGCGCCCGTGCCGAGATGGCGGAAGCCGCCGAGGAGAACGCACCCGACCCGCGGGAATGACGTGGCGGGCCGGCACGATCCGCAGCGGCAAAAGAACCTGGCGCTTTTCGCTTTTCTGCTGGGGCTCGCGGCGCTGTTTTTCGCGCTGACGATGTTCAAGCTGGGCCGGTTATAATCCAGGGAGTCAATTTCGGCCATCCATGCCGGCAAAAAATAATATAAGGCTCGCAAGCAGCCTGGCCGCCCTGGCGGCGGGCATGGTGATGCTGGCCTATGCCTCCGTGCCGCTCTACCGGCTGTTTTGCGCCGCCACCGGCTTCGGCGGAACCACGCAGCGCGCCAGCGCAGCGCCTGCCAGCGTCGTCTCCCGCAGCATCACCGTGCGCTTCAATGCGGATACCGATCCCGGCCTTCCCTGGCAGTTCCGCCCCGCCGACGCGCCGATGCAGGTGAGGGTGGGGCAGACCCAGCTTACGCATTACCGCGCGCGCAATCTGGCGGATCATCCGGTGACGGGCCATGCGGTGTATAACGTGGTGCCGAACAAGGCGGGCATTTATTTCGTCAAGCTCGAATGCTTCTGCTTCAAGAATCAGACGCTCCAGCCGGGGCAGGAGGTGAACATGCCGGTATCGTTTTTTCTGGACCCCGCCCTGATGGACGACCGCGACATGGACGATGTGCAAACAATCACCTTGTCCTACACGTTTTTCCCCGCTACATCGAATAGCAAATGACCCTGATAATGAATATCTAACAGGAGCATCCCATGGCGCAGTTCATTGATCCCAACGCCACCTCCACCGAGCCGCATCACCATCCTTTCCATCTGGTGGACCCCAGCCCATGGCCGGTGCGCTCCGCCGTGGCGCTGTTCATGACCACGTTCGGCACGGCGTTTTATCTGCACGGCAAAATGTTCGGTCTGCCACTGCTGGGCGCCGGCGTGGCGCTGCTGCTGTTCTGCATGTATGGCTGGTGGCGCGACGTGGTGCATGAAGGGGAAACCAAGACATATCACACGCGCCCGGTGGCGTTCGGCCTGCGCATCGGCATGGGATTGTTCATTCTTTCGGAGGTGATGTTCTTCGCCGCGTTTTTCTGGGCGTTTTTCAACGCCAGCACGGAACCGAAAATGCCGCTTGCAGACACATGGGCGATTGCGCCGGGCATATGGCCGCCCAAGGGCATCGAGCCGTTTGACCCCTGGCATATTCCGTTCCTGAACACGCTGATCCTGCTGCTGTCCGGCACCACCGTCACCTGGGCGCATTTCGCCGTGCTGGAGAACAACCGCAAGCAACTGGTGCAGGGGCTGGCCTGCACGGTGTTCCTCGGCATCTGCTTCACCAGCCTCCAGGCGTATGAATATACGCATGCCGCATTCGGCTTTAAGGAAGGCGTGTATGCCAGCACGTTTTACATGGCCACCGGCTTTCACGGTTTCCACGTCATCATCGGCACCGTCTTTCTGCTGGTGTGCCTGATCCGCGCATGGAAAGGCCAGTTCACGCCGCAGCGCCATCTGGGGCTGGAATTCGCCGCGTGGTATTGGCATTTCGTGGACGTGGTGTGGCTGTTCCTGTTCGTCTGCGTTTACGGCGAGTTCGTGAATAAGCTGCTGAAGGCGTTCAGCGGCACGTGACGAGGCAGCCTTCACTGCTTGCGGTTGCGCTGCTACAGCGCTGTCCCGCCTGCGGAAAGGGAAAGCTGTTTGACGGCCTGCTGAATGTGACCGAACGCTGCGGCGTTTGTCATCTCTCGCTGAAAGAGCATGAAAAGGGCGATGGCCCGGCCTTTTTCGCCATCGTGGCGGTGGGATTCATCGTCACCGGCCTTGCCGGTTACGTGGAATATGCCTATCAGCCGCCCTATTGGCTGCATGCCGTGCTCTGGCTGCCGCTGATCGTCATTCTATCCCTTTATTTCCTGCGCGTGTTCAAGGCGTGGCTGATCGCCATGCAATACCGGCATATGGGGATAAAGTAATTAGCCCAAGCGCTCCACGAATGCGCCGTTTTCCGTGCTTATGCCCACACCAGGGATGCAGTTTACGGCGCGCAGCGGCGCAATGCCGTGCGGTTTCGGCAGCGGCGCATCCGGCTTTGTCGAGAGTAAGCCAAGCGTCACATGCGGCATGTAAGGCCGCGCCCGCGTCAACGAGCGCAAGCCGTTGGCCTGAAGATGGAGATGGCAGCGGCGTTGCAGCCACAGCAGGCCGGGCGTGGGTAATACATGGAACCCTGCCCATAGCTTTCCTTGATGGGCGGGGCGCACATAGAAAGAGGTGAGGCGGATAATGCACTCTTCCGGGTGCGCCCAGGATTGAAAAAGGGCGAAGGCGGCGCGCGCATCCTCGGCACGGAACTGGCACAGCGTCACATGCGGCAGCGCGCGGTCGCCCAGGAGATAACCGTCCGCCGCATCGCGTAAATACGTCTGGGCGTAGCCGCATAGCCGCTGCGCGAATGTTTCATCTTCCGGCAGCAGCGCGATATTGAATCGCAATTACCCCTTGGCCTTTTTCTTGGCGTTGGCGGGCAGCACCTTGGCCTCCTTCTCCTGCAGCGCGGCGAAGGCGGCGATGGCGGCCATGTTGAGAATCTCCGAAAGCGAGGCGCTCATCTGCACCACCTGCGCCGGCTTGGAAAGTCCCATCAGGATCGGCCCGATGGTGACGCCGTCGCCCAGCTGCTGTACCAGGTGCGAGGCGATATGCGCCGAGTGCAGGGCCGGCATCACCAGCACGTTGGCGGGGCCCGTCAGTCGGCAGAACGGATACAGGCTCAT
>JAFATP010000044.1 GCA_019243895.1 Alphaproteobacteria bacterium | reverse complement strand
GCGCGTCATAACCCATCGCCTGCGAAAGCTGCGCCTCGGCGTTATCCAGTTCATTGCCCGCGCGCAGCGCCAGCAGATCAGCTTCGCTGACGCTTTGCCGGGCGATGCTGTAATCAAGATCGGACTTCATTTTGGCTTCGCGCAGTTCGCCGATCTGCTCCGTCAGGGAATGGCGGGCTTTCTGCGTGGCCGCGGCCACCTGCACGATTTTCTGCGCCCGCAGCACATCGTAATAAGCGCTGGCCACGTCGAACAGCACCTGGTCGCGCGCGGACAGGCTACGGGCGGCCTGCGCTTCCGCTTCCGCCTTGGCCGCATCCACCTGATGACTGGTGCGGCCGAAATCGGTGATAAGCTGGCTGACGCCGACGCCATAAGAGCCGTGGTCAAGGATCAGCGGGTTATTAATACCCCCTGCCGCGGTCAGGCGCGTATTGTCGCCGGCAAAGGCGCGCACCGCATTCGCATTCGCTTGCGGAAAGTAATTGGCGCGCGCCTCTTTAACGGCCTGTTCCGACGCGCTAAGCCGGTAATCCGAAGACAGAATCCCGGGATGCTGCTTGAGGGCAATGGCCTGCGCCTCGGCCAGCGTTAGCGCCGCTGGAATCGCGGTATCCACCGCCGCTCGCGCCGCCGCCGCAGTGGAAATCAGGCACAAAACCGCGACTATAAAGCGTTTCATGCGCGGGCTCCCGCATGTAATGCGCGCTCAGGCTCCGTCGCGCCGCCACGCCGCCGGTATACCAGGAGGTAAGCCACCGGTACGATAAAGACGGTGAGAATCACCGACATGGTCAGCCCGCCGATGATGACGCGCGCCAGCGGCGCGTAGGCCTCGGAGCCTGCACCGAGCGCCAGCGCCATCGGAATCAGGCCGATGATGGTGGCCAGCGAGGTCATCAGCACGGGCCGCAGGCGCACGCGGCAGGCGGTGGCGACCGCCTCTTTCAGCGGCAAGCCTTCCTCAATCTGCCGATGCGTGAATTCAACGATCAGGATGGAGTTGGAAACGGCGATGCCGGTCAGCATGACGATGCCCATCAGCGACATCACGTTCAACGTGGTGCCGGTGAGGAACAGCGTCAGCAGCACTCCCGCCAGTCCCGGCGGCACCGCCAGCAGGATGATGAAGGGATCGATGAAGGATTTAAACTGCGCCACCAGCACCAGATACACCAGCAGCACCGACAGCAGCAGGCCCAGCCCGAAGCTTTTGAACGACGTGTGCATGGCTTCCACGGAGCCGCGCAGGGTGACGCGGATGCCGTCCGGCAAGGCCGTGCCGGCGATGATCCGGTCAATGCCCGCCGCCACGCGGCTTAAATCCTCGTGCTTCGCCGCCACGTAAATATCGATGACGCGCCGCAGCTGGTAATGATTGACCACGGTCGGGGATTCGATGGGCTTCATATCCGCCACCATGTCCAGCCGGGTGGGGATTTTTTCGCCCGCGCCGCGGATGGGAATGGATTTGAGGTCGGTCAGCGACTGGATATGGCCTTCCGGGTATTGCACGGTCAGCATGTAATCATAGCCGGTGCGGGGGTCCACCCAATAGCTCGGCGCGATCATCTGGTTGGAGGTCAGCGCGGTGATCACGCTGTCAACGATCTCCTTCTGGCTTAATCCCATCTCGCTGGCGTGGATGCGGTCTACATTCATCTTCAGCGCCGGGGCGTCGATATCCTGCGGGATGAACACATCGCTCACCCCTTCCAGCTGGTTCACCTTCAGCGCGATCGCGGCGGCGGCCTGATATGCATTATGCAGGTTATTGCCGCTGACCTGGATATCGATGGGCGCGGGCAATCCCAGATTCAGCACGGCGTCCACCAGCCCGCCCGATTGGAAATACGTGGTCAGCTCCGGCAATTCCCGCTGCACCGCCGCGCGTACCTTATCCATATACTCATAGCTGCCGGTCTGGTGCCCTTCCTTCAGGCTGGCCTGCACGAAAGCGGTGTGCGATGCGGTGTTGGGCGTGTAAATAGCCGAGAAATCCGGCGTGCTGCCGATGTTTGAGGTAATCACGTCCAACTCGTCCTTCGGCACGATGCGGCGAATGATATCCTCCACCTTGGCTACCTCCTTTTGCGTATCCTCCGCCCGCGTGCCGGTGGGCGCCTTCAGGTTGATAACGAACTGACCGGGATCTGTGCGCGGGAAGTAGGAAAATCCCAGCAGCGGGAACAGCGCCAGGCTCGCGCCGAAAATCCCCAGCAATGCGACCAGGGTGAGCGCGGGCCGCACCAAGGCCCGCTCGATCCAGTAATCATACCGCGCCAGCAGCGCTTCGAAACTGGCGTTGAACCACCGCTTGAAGCGCTCGCCCAGCGCCAGCGCATTGGGATGGTTGGTGCCGATGGCCGGTTTCTCCAGGGGATGCAGCCCATGCCCGCGCAGATATTTGGCGCAGAACAGCGGCACCACCGTCATCGCCACCACATAGGAAGCAAAGAGCGCGATTACCACGGAAAGCGCCAGCGCCGAGAACAGATACCGGCTGACGCCGTAAAGGAATGTCACCGGGAAAAACACGATGGCGGTGGTGAGCGTCGCCGCCAGCACCGGCAGCGCCACCTCGCGCCCCGCGATCTCCGCGGCGATCTCCGGCGGCTCGCCAAGCTCCAGGTGGCGGAAGATATTTTCCAGCACCACCACCGAATTATCGATTAGCCGTGAGAACGCCAGCGCCAGCCCGCCCAGGATCATCGAATTGACGGTATTATCGCCCAGGGCCAGAATCATGAAAGTGGCCAGCACCGACAGCGGGATCGAGAAAAACACTCCCAGCGTGGCGCGCACGGAGCCAAGGAAGAGCAGGATCATCAATCCCGTCAGCACCAGGCCGATGGCGCCTTCATGCAGCAGGTTCTCGATGGCCTGCTTGACGAAGATCGATTGGTCGAACACTACTTTCGTCACCAGTTCTTTCGGCGTGTCCAGCAGGTTCGCCACCACTCTTTTAACGCCGTCGACGATGGCGATGGTGTTGGAGTCCCCTCCCTGCTTCAGCACCGGCAGATACACCGACGGCTGGCCGTCGATGCGCACGATATTGGTCTGAATCTGCGCGCCGTCCACGGCCTGCCCGACATCCGCCACCGTCACCGACGACGCGCCCACCGTTTTCAGCGGCACGCCGTTGACGTCTTTCACGCTGTCCAGCTGGCTGTTGGTGAACAGATTATAGTCGATGGGGCCGATCTTCACGTCTCCGGCGGGCAGGATCAGGTTGGAATCGTTAATCGAGCGCACCACGTCCATCACGGAAAGCTGGTTGGCTTCCAGCTTAAGCGGATCGACATACACCATGATCTGCCGGTACCGGCCGCCGAACGGCTGCGGCACCGATGCGCCGGGCACGCCCGCCACCTGGTTGCGGATATTGAATTGGCCGAGATCGCGCAGCTGCGTTTCATTCAGGTTATTGGCCTTCAGGGTGATCAGGCACACCGGCAGGCTGGACGCATCGAATTTCAGCACCACCGGCGGCAGCGTGCCGGGCGGCAGGCGGCGCAGATTCGCCATCGCCAGGTTGGAAATGGTAGAAACCGCCGTGTCGGGATTGCCGCCCGGCTGAAAATAAATCTTGATCAGGCTGACGCCGGGCAGCGAGCGCGATTCGATATGGTCGATGCCGCTGGCCAGGGTGAAGAAGCGCTCGAAACGGCTGGTGATGGAGGTTTCGATCTGTTCGGGCGGCATACCGGAATAAAACGTGGCAACCACCACCACCGGGATGCGGATTTGCGGGAACAGATCCACCGGCAGGCGCACCAGGCTGGTGATGCCCACCACGCAGGCGATCAAGCAGCAGACGATAATGAAATACGGATAGCGTATCGAAAAACCAGGCATTATTTCTTTTCCTCAGGCCGCTTGCCATACCAGCGCGTCACCATCTCCCGCAGCTTCTCGACGGAAAACTCCGGCGAGGCGCAGAAGCTGACGATGCCGCGTTCGCGGTTGAGAATTTCCAGCGCTGCCGCCGGAATATCCGCCGCGACGGCCAGCGGGATCTTCACGATGCCGTGCCGGTCGCCGTGCAGGAGCTCGCCGTTTTCGATGGTCATGTTGCCGATCTGCACCGGCACGCCGATATCCACGACATGCGCATAAGCGTGCGAGGGCACGACGCTGCCGGAGTAGACATGCATCTTCATGGCATCCAGCGCGTCCAGGTCGCGCACCGCACCGTTGGTGACAATCCCGACGCAGCCGAGGGCCTTGAAAATAGAGGCGTGGACTTCACCGGTCACGGAGCCCGCGCCCGGCAGTTTATCCGTATCCTGAATGACGATGATCTTCGGGCCGGGAGAGGCGGCGATCATGTCCCACCAGTCGTTGCGGTCGGGATAGGTGAATCCCTTCACGGGCGGCTTGTCGGTGCGCATGCGCACGGTCACCGCATAGCCGATCATCGGCTGCAGCTTCGGCAGGCGGTTCATGATGCTGCCGTCCATATAGCCTTCGTTGCGCAGGCGGATATTGAAGGTTTCGATGGCGTTGCACACGGCGGGCGTGCTCAGGGCGGCGAGCATTTCCAGTTCGGCGGCGGTGATTTTCGGCGGCATGGTCAGTCTCTTTTTTCCGCAATGGGTTTCGCTTCGACTTTCATGCCGACGGCAAGCGCGCCGCGGCTGCCGAACACCACGCGGTCACCTTCGCCCGCGCCGTTCAGGATTTCCACCTTGTCGGCGGTTTGCAGGCCGAGTGCCACCGGAATTTCTTCGATTTCATTCTTATCGTTCACCCGCCACACGTTGGGCTTGTCGCCCCCGGCGATCGCCTGCACCGGCAGCGACGGCACCGCGTCTTTGCGCTCAAGGTCGATGGCAACGGAGGCATACATGCCCGGCGTGATGCGCCGGTCGCGGTTATCGAGGTCCACCTCGGTTTCCATTGTGCGCGTGGCGCTGTCCACGTTCCCGGCGATGCGCGCCACGGCGCTCTTCATCGTCTGCCCGGTGGATTGCACCGTGACTTCCACCGGCGTGCCGACCCTGACATACGGCACCGCCGATTCGGGAACCGGGAACACCAGGCGTAGCTTGGTGTTATCCGCCAGGTGCACCACCGGCATCGCCTGCGTGCTCGAATTGACGCCTGCCTGGATCAGCGCGCCGGGATCGGCGAAACGCTTGGTCACCACGCCGTCGAACGGCGCCGTGATGGTGGCGTATTCCAGCAGGGTTCTGGCCTTTTGCTGGTTGGCCTTGGCCATCTCATACGCGGCCTGGGCCTTATCCACCTCTTCCTGCGCCAGCAAGCCGGGGCGTTTCCTGATGACGGCGCTGACGCGGTCATAATCCAGCTTGGCGTCGCGGTAAGCGGCGTTGCTGCGCGCAAGATCGTCTTTCAGCTCGTCGATATCCAACGTGGCGATCACCTGCCCTGCCCTCACCTGATCGCCGATATCCACCGTGATGGTCTTGAGAAATCCGGCGATCTTCGCATGCAGGTCCGCTTCCTCGAAGGGGCGCAGCTCGGCGCTTAACGTCAGCCGCCGCGTTAAGTTGCCGCGCGTGACCGTGGCCACGGCAACCGGCTTGCCGTCCGGTTTCGGCAGCGAGGCATGCGTGGGAAACGTTGTTGCCAGCTTAAGAACCGCTACAACAGCTAACACCGCGGCAACCGATAGCCATAGCAGACGCTTTCTCATGATTTTTGCTCCTGTCCGTTTGCCAGCGGCAATTCCACCCGGCACACGGTGCCCTTCCCTTCGCCGCCGCTCCGGATATCAACGCTGCCGCCATGCGCCAGGCAGATGGAGCGCACGATGGCAAGGCCAAGCCCCGCCCCGGCGAAATCGCGCGACCGCGCCTTATCCGCACGGAAAAAGCGCTCAAAAACATGGGGGAGCACTTCGGCGGGAATACCGGCGCCGTTATCGCCGACTTCCAATAGGGCCATGTGTTGCGCCGCGCTCACCTTCAGCCATACTGCTCCCCCGCCCGGGGCATATTTGATAGCGTTGTCCAGCAGGTTGACCACAATCTGCTTGATGCGCGCCGCATCGCCGTCAATGAACACCGGCTGCTGCGCCTGAATGCTCAGGCGGATCTGTTTTTCCTCCGCCAGCAGCAGCATCTGTTCGGCGGTGCCTTGCGCCAGCGCGGCCAGGTCAAATTTTTGATGCTGGATTTTCGCCTCGCCCGCGTCCAGCCGCGAAATGGCAAACAGGCTCTCCGTGATGCGGGACAGGCGCTCGGTTTCTTCCAGCACGCTGCCAATGCGCTCGCGCAGCGGCGCCGGTACGCCTGCCTCGCGGATGATCGATTCCAGCTCCCCGCGCATGATGGTGAGCGGGGTGCGCAACTCGTGCGAGGCATCGGCGGAAAACCGGGTAGCCTGCTCATAAGCGTCCTCCAGCCGGTCCAGCATGCGGTTCAGCGTCACCGAGAGATGTTCCAGCGCGTCGCCGCTCGGCGAAACCGGCAGGCGATGGCTTAGATTGCCGCGCGTAATCTGCTCGGCGGTGGCGCGGATGTCTTCCACCGGCTTCAATGCGCGGCGCATGAGCAGGAATCCGCCGGCGGAAACCGCGAGAACCGCCATGGGCAGGCCGAAAAGCAAGGTGACGATCAATCCGTGCAACGCCACGTCCGGGCCGTCGGTCGGCGTTCCCATTTCAATCAGGTAATCATGGCCAAGCGCGGTAACCGGCACGACAACAATGAAGAGCCGAGAGCGGCTGGCCAAAGGCTCCAGCCGGGTTGCCTGAAGATGGGCATCGGCGGGCAGCGGCAGCCGGGACGGATCGAACATCCCGTCCTTCGGCCTGCCGGAAACATACAGCACGGAATGATCGCCCCTTAAAATGCGGATGAACCGGTTGTTGGCTTCCGGCGAATACAAGGCGCGAATATGCGCGGCGATTTCCTGCGGCGATTCCGGCGGGGTCTTCGCCAGGATATTATCGGCGATCTGCTGCGCGCGGCGCGTGAGCGTCTGCTGCATTTCGGCATACAGCCGCACCTCTACCCCATGATAGGTATAGGCGCCCAGCGCCAGCGACACCAGGGCGATCAGGCCGCTATACCAGAGGATCAGCCGGAAATGGATGGAGCGCGTGTTCATTCCGCCGCCTCGCCCAGGCTGTAGCCGACGCCGCGCACCGTCTTGATCAGCTTGCTGCCGAAGCCGTCGTCGATTTTGGCGCGCAGCTGGCGCACATAGACGTCCACGATATTGGTCAGCGCGTCGAAGCTCTGATCCCATACATGCTCGATGATCATGGTGCGTGACAGCACCCGCCCGCTGTTCAGCGCCAGATATTCCAGCAGCGCATATTCCTTGGCGCTTAGATCGATGCGCTTTCCTGCCCGCCGCACCTGGTGCGCCAGCCGGTTCACCTCCAGATCTGCCACCTTGATAATGTCCGCCCGCTGGGTGGGGGCGCGGCGCAGCAGCGCGCGGATGCGCACCAGCAATTCCTCGAAGGAAAACGGCTTGGTGAGGTAATCATCGGCTCCCGCCTCCAGGTGCTTCACCTTGTCCGCCACGCTGTCCTT
>JAFATP010000240.1 GCA_019243895.1 Alphaproteobacteria bacterium | reverse complement strand
GGCCTTCACAATGATTTTCGGGCTAAATTCCTTGAGCATGTGCCGTCGTTGCTAAAGCACGCCACGCTAAATGCCGGCTTCAGCTATTCATGCGAGGCGACGGATGGCCCCATTGAAAAATGGGGAAAAGAGCTTGAAGGCCTCTCCGCGCGGGAATATTTCGGCAAGCCTTTTATGGTATATCGCGTTTTTAGCGGCGAAGATGTCATGCACCGTTTGTCCTTTCGTAGGGACTATGCCGAATTAAAGGATATCATACGTAAGGATAAGATGTTGTGGGATGAAGCGCGGGAATGTCCGCGCGATGTCAAGGTTTCGCTTGCAATAAGCCCACACGTTACTCCCTTCCGTATGCTGCTTGAACCGGAACCGCTTCACCCTGCCGCCGAAAATGGCATGAACATTCCCGTTTATCGGGCGGACCGCATCGATCTATTGGCGGGAAAGATTGGACGAATTCTGGCGGCGAAACATCCGGGCGATGTAAAACCGTCGGACTTTCTTGATATTTATAATCTATGCAATGCCGCCCCGCCTATTCTCGATCTTGCATCCACTGCGCCAGATAGTGATGTGAATAAACTCCGGCTGTTAGTGGTAAATTACCTGGCGGATAAAAGGATCAGAAAACCGTATAACGGAGAGGTGAATATAAAAGCTTTCGAGCCAACGCCGCAGAACATAGAAAGATTTTTGACAAAACTAGCCGAAGAAGTGCCCGATTACCGCATGGAAAAGATAAAGGAGAAGGCGCCAGAAATTTTTGAAACCTCGCGAAAGCTGTTGAACCTTATCTTTGACAAGAGGTCGGACAAATCATATGGGCCTCTGAACTATACTCCACAGGAGGTGCGGTTTACTGCGGCGGTATTCGGTGACGATCCGCAGGCTATCCTGGGTTCGGCGGTAAAGCGGGAAGGATGGAGCCTCCTCCATCCGTTTCGCAGGGAGGCGATAAATGTGGAAGCCGATAAGCTGCCTCCAGACTGCCATATTGATATCGAACCGCTGGTGGAGCAATATGGCGTGTTAGCTGCGTCGCTTGGCACCAACATACGCAATAATCCCTGGCTACAAGGGGAAGTAGAAGAAGCAAGATTGCGCCGGTTGGGGTCTCGAGCATTAGAATGATATTTATATTCGTCATGCTATGACAGGCACCGTTTCCTCCAAAAAACCCGCAGGCACGCCGGACGATCCGTATGACCCGCTGCAATATTTCATTGCGCTGTTCGAGGGGAGGAAAGGCGAGGCGGCAGTCAAAAAGGCGCGGCCCGCCACCATCGAGGAGGTGCTGAAACAGCGCATCATCGACGGCGACAAGAAAGATCTGGAAGTCGATCTCGCCGAAGCGATGAAGCGTTATGCGCCGCTGGACATCATCAATAATTTATTGCTTGAGGGCATGAAGGTGGTGGGCGAACTGTTCGGCGCGGGGAAAATGCAGCTGCCGTTCGTGCTGCAAAGCGCCGAGACCATGAAAAAAGCGGTGTCATACCTGGAGCCGCATATGGAGAAGGTGGAGGGCCAGGAAAAGGGCGTCATTGTGCTGGCCACGGTGAAGGGCGATGTGCATGACATCGGCAAGAACCTGGTGGACATCATCCTTACCAATAACGGCTTCAAGGTGTATAACCTCGGCATCAAGCAGCCCATCGAAAACATCATCAAGGCCATCGGCGAATATAAGCCGAGCGCCGTGGGGCTTTCCGGCCTGCTGGTGAAATCCACCGTGGTAATGCGGGAGAATCTGGAAGAGCTGACGCGCCAGGGCGTGAGCCTGCCGGTGCTGCTGGGCGGCGCCGCGCTCACCCGCGCCTATGTGGAGGAGGATTGCGTCAGCGCGTATGGCCCCGGCCGCGTGGCCTATGCGCAGGACGCCTTCGACGGGCTGGATTTAATGAACAAGGTGGTGGGCGGAGATTTCGACACGCATCTGGATGAAATCAAACGCCGCAAGCATAATCGCCCGTCTTCCTCGCGCGCCAAGCAGCGCTGGGCGGATAATGAGAACAAGCCCACCGAGCTGCGCCCGGTGGAGTGGGAGGCGGTGAAGCTGAAGCGCGAGGCTCTGGCGCGCGAGGCGGAAGTGCCGGAGCCGCCGTTCTGGGGCGCGCAGGTGATCGAGGAGATTCCCATGAAGGCGCTGCTGCCGTTCTTGAACGAGCAGATGCTGTTCACCTTCCACTGGGGGTTCAAGAAAGCAGGCAAATCACTGGATGAATATTGGAAATGGGTGGACGCGGAAGTGCGCCCCATTCTGCACCGCCTGCTTGCCGAATGCGAGCGTGAGCATATTTTGCAGCCCAAGGCGGCCTACGGCTATTTCCGCGCCGCCAGCGAAGGCAACGCGGTGATCCTGTTCGATGAAAACGACGCGGAGCTGGGGCGCTTCGCCTTTCCGCGGCAGGACAAGGACGGCGGCATCTGCATCGCCGATTTCTTTCGCGACGTGGATGCCGGAAAGCGCGACGTGATCGGCCTCCAGGTGGTCACCGCCGGGCAGCGCGTGGCGGATGTGGCGCGCCAGTGGTTCGCCGACAACCGCTACCAGGATTATCTGTATCTGCATGGGCTGGGCGTGGAAACGGCGGAGGCGCTGGCCGAATACATCCATAAGCGCATCCGCGCCGAGCTCGGTTTCGGCCATGAGGACGACCGCGACATGAAGAAAGTGCTGAAACAGGCGTATCGCGGCTCGCGCTATTCCTTCGGCTATCCCGCCTGCCCGCGGCTGGAGGATCAGGCGCTGCTCTTAAAGCTGCTGGGCGCGGGGCGTATCGGCGTCGAGCTGTCCGATGAATTCCAGCTGCACCCGGAGCAATCCACCTCCGCTATCGTGGTGCATCACCCGCAGGCGAAGTATTTTAATATTTGAGCATCTTTCTCCTTGCGCTTTTCCGAGAATGTTATTAATGAAAATTAACGCAAGCGGAAAGGAAATATATGAGCTGGCTTAGCAGAAAATTCGGGGTTCCAGCCTCTCCCGTTGAAAATTTTATGGATGCCACGATCCAGGTGGACGACGGGCAATTGACGTATCAGCAATTCCTGACCAAGTATATGCCGGAACGCCTGTCGCGCGCCATGGAACCGAACCAAAAGCTCAAGGAAGGCGAAGCGTATATTGCCGACAAGACGCGATACGCTGTTAACCAGCAAAGCATTGACGATCTGACGGAGCGGTTGCAGGGTTTCCATGCCGTCCTGAAAGACCTCGCAAAGGTGCGATCCCTGGCCCGTGATGCGCACGGCGCATTGGACGTCGACCATGTGAAGGGTCAGACTGCCACGATCCGGGCGCTGCAGCGCTGGTTTATCGACGCCGCCGATGATAAAGAGAAGCGCGCCGCCGAGATCAATGACGAGGCTTTAAAGGAGCGGCTACAGGTGGAAGCGGCAGGGCTGAACGGCGTCGCAAACCAGTTGAACGGCATGATCGCGCGCTATGCCAAGCTGGTGGACACGCTGGAAGTAGCGCCGCAGACATGGCTGGAACAAGAGGGCGGGGCGCTGCGCAGGGTCACTGATTCCCGCCTTTCGCCGAACGCGCAGGAAGCGGGCGCCGCCGCGATGCGGGTCGCAAGAAACCGAACTCGTCCGGGTTCGGATGATCCGGATAGGGAATTTTAGTCACACCCTCTTGGCCAGCGTCAGCACGGAAACGCCGGCGGCGCCAGCGGCAAGCAGCGCGCGGGTGCAGGCGCGAAGCGTGGCGCCCGTGGTGAAAACGTCGTCCAGCAGCACCAGGCTCTTTCCCTGAATATGATGCGCCCG
>JAFATP010000200.1 GCA_019243895.1 Alphaproteobacteria bacterium | reverse complement strand
CGAAGATTTATCTCAAGCGCGAGGAGCTGAATCACACCGGCGCGCATAAGATCAATAATTGCGTCGGGCAGGCATTGCTGGCGCGGCAGCTCGGCAAGCAGCGCATCATCGCCGAAACCGGCGCGGGGCAGCACGGCGTTGCCACCGCCACCGTCTGCGCGCTATTCGGCCTGCAATGCGTGATTTATATGGGCGCCAAGGACATCGAGCGGCAGGCGCCTAACGTCTTCCGCATGAAACTGCTGGGCGCGGAGGTGCGCCCGGTGGAATCCGGCAGCAAAACCCTGAAGGACGCCATGAACGAGGCCCTGCGCGACTGGGTGACGCATGTGGACGATACCTATTATTTGATCGGCACGGCCGCCGGCCCGCATCCCTACCCCGCGATGGTGCGCGATTTTCAAGCGGTGATCGGCAGGGAGGTACGCACGCAGATCCTGCAAGCGGAGGGCCGCCTGCCGGATAGCCTGGTTGCCTGCATTGGCGGCGGTTCCAACGCCATCGGCCTGTTTCACCCTTTCCTGGAGGAAGCGCATGTGGCGATGATTGGGGTGGAAGCCGCGGGCCATGGCCTGGAATCCAGCCAGCATGCCGCCTCCATCGCGCGCGGCGCGCCCGGCGTGCTGCACGGCACGCGCACCTATCTGCTGCAAAGCGACGACGGGCAGATTCTGGATGCGCACTCCATCTCCGCCGGGCTGGATTATCCCGGCATCGGCCCGGAGCATGCCTGGCTACATGAAAGCGGGCGCGTGCACTATGTCTCCGCCACCGACGACGAGGCGCTGGCCGCATTCCAGACGACGGCGCGGCTGGAAGGCATTCTCCCTGCCCTGGAGCCTGCCCATGCGCTGGCTTACGTGATTAAGCGCGCGCCGGAGCTGGCGAAAGATCACGTGATGGTGGTGAATCTCTCGGGGCGCGGAGATAAGGATATCTTCACGGTAGCCCACGCGCTGGGAGTGAAGCTGTGATGCGCCGCCTAGTTGACCGCTTTGCCGCGGTAAAAGCGGAAAAGCGCGCGGCGCTGATTCCTTTCATCATGGGCGGTGATCCGGATCTTGCCACTGCATCTGCCGTGCTGAACGCGCTGCCGCAGGCGGGCGCGGATATTATCGAAATCGGTATCCCCTTTTCCGATCCGATGGCGGACGGCCCGGTGATCCAGGCAGCGGGGCGGCGCGCGCTGGGCACCGGCACCAGGATGAAAGATATCCTGCGCATGGTGGAGGAGTTCCGCAGCCGGGATGCGCAAACGCCTGTGATTCTCATGGGATATGTGAACCCCGTGCACCATTACGGCATCGCCCGCTTCTGCCGGGACGCCGCGCGCGCGGGCGTGGACGGCATGATCCTGGTGGACCTGCCGCCGGAAGAGGAAGCGGAGATAAAAGCAGCGGCGCAGGCGGCGGGTCTGGCGCTGATCCGCCTGGTGGCACCCTCTTCTCCCGAGCAGCGCCTGCCAAAGCTGCTGCAGCATGCACAGGGCTTCGTCTATTATATTTCGGTGGCGGGAATCACCGGCGCGCAGAGCGCAGACCTCGCCACGCTGCAGCGCCAAGTGGAGCGGCTCAAAGCGCATACCGCCTTGCCGGTGGCGGTGGGCTTCGGCATCAAAACGCCGGAGCAGGCGGCCGCCGTCGGCAAATTCGCCGACGCGGTGGTGGTGGGGTCAGCGCTGGTGAACGTGATTGCCGGCGCCGAAACCATGGATGCCGCCGTGCGCGATGCTTCCGCCTTTGTGCAGTCGCTGCGAATGGCGCTTACCGCCTAATCTCATTCCACCAGGCGCGGCAGCGCATAAACCGGCAGCGACGCATCGCCGTAAGTTTGCGCGCCGGGATCGCAACGATGCGCGAGCCCGTAATAAATGCCGGAAAGCACGGCGGCGACGGTGTGCGCCACATCCGCATCGGCGCTGGCCACGCGGTGCTCGATATGCCGGTATGGCGCGCCGCCGTCGGGAAGCCGCACCGCCACGGTGCGGTTGTTGGCGCCCCAGCTTAAAGTGGAAGGAGCCATGACGCCCCCTTTTAAGCGCGCCAGCGCCTCCGGCGTGGGGGCGAAAACGGACATGAATTCGTGCATGGTGGCAAGCAGGCCGCCGATGCTCCATCTCAGCGCATCGCTGATGGCAGCATTCTTTTTATAATACATGGATTCTCCTGCTTCATTTTCCAGATGCACATGAATATGCAGGCCGCTGCCGGGCTGATGCAACAAGGGCAGCGCCGAAAAATCCGCACGCATGCCATGCGCTTCCGCCTGCCGCGCGAGAATGGTTTTTAAGGTGACTGTCTGGCGGACGATTTCCGCAACATCGCGCTGTGGGCGTAGCGCCACTTCATATTGGCCGGGTCCGCTTTCCTTTTCAATCTTGAAAGCGTCAATAGATTCATTGGCGCTGCTCTCGCATACATTCCGCCAGAACGGCTCCAGCGCCTGCGGCGCCTGATGCAGGTAAAACTCGATTTCCGTGGCGATGACGGGGACAAACTTATATTCCCCGCGCAAACGCGCGGCGATCAGGCGACCATCGAGTCGATCCATTCAACCAGCTTGCTTTTCGGCAGCGCGCCAACCTTGGTGCCAACCGGCTGGCCGTCCTTAAACAGGATCAGCGTGGGAATGCCGCGCACGCCATATTTCTGCGGCGTTTCGGGATTCTGGTCGATATTAACCTTAGCCACAGTGAGCTTGGCGCCTTTTTCACCGGCGATTTCATCAAGGATCGGCGACACCTGCCGGCACGGGCCGCACCATTCCGCCCAGAAATCCACCAGCACCGGGCCGGAAGCCTGCAGCACTTTCTCGTTAAACTCGCGGTCACTGACATGCACAGCGTTCATAAACATACCCCTTTCATTATCATTCCTTATATGTAAGAGCAAAATCGGTTACGTCAAGCATTCAGCATGGCGGCAGGCAGTTCCATCAGCGTCGGCCCGGATGTCCACAGCACGGCGCAGCGGATGGTTTTGCCCGGGAAAATACCCGCCAGCAGCTCCCGGTATACTCCCAGTTGAAGGGCCACCGCGCGCGGCGTTTTTTCAACCGCTGCGGGAGGGGCGGTGTGAGTTTTGAAATCAATGATCCACACTTCATCCTCGCGCACCACCAGCCGGTCGATTTGCGCCGCCACCGGCAGATTTTTCCCCTCACGCACCACCATACCCGCCACCGGCACTTCCGCCATTGAGCCGGCGGCGAAAAGCGGGGCGAATTGCGGCGCATCGATCACGCCGAGGGCGGAGAGCGCCAATTCCTGCCGCGCCGTGACGGAAAAATCCGGCGCGAAGTGCTCCGCCCATTGCCGGGCGGCTTCCCGCCGCCGCGCCGCCGGAAGATCCGGCAGGTATTGCAGCATACGGTGCAGCAATGCGCCGCGGCGATACGTTCCTTCACCTATGAGAGGCGAAGGCACCGTCAGATCCTCTTCAAGGCGCGAAGGAGCAAGCGCTTTGCCGGGTGCCGTCTCGACTGCAGGCCGGCGTGTAGCCCAGGGTGGAAGCGGTGGGGATGCGCCGGACATAGAAACACCGGCAGCGGCGGCTGCAGGAGTGGCTTGCGGCGTCTGGTAGATCAGGCCGAATCCTGCGGGCGTTTCGGTCTTTTCGGCGGCAGGCTCCATCGCCCGCCACACGACGCGATGCCAGGCATTCGCGCCTGCGCTTTTTTCTCCCTCCCAGCCGCAGATAATCAGGTGCTCGGTAGCGCGCGTCATCGCCACATACAGCAATCGCCAATGCTCCGCCAGCTCCTGCGAGGCGCGTTGCTGCCGAAGGGCGGCAGTGAGCGAACAATCCTCTTTTGCCGAGGGGGGCCAGAACGCGTGCGCTCCCGCCGGGGCGTCATGCCACAATAAGCGATCCCTCGGCTGCGGCAGATAGGTGGTGTCCGGCAGCACCACGACGGGCGCCTCCAGCCCTTTGGCGCCGTGCACCGTCATCACCCGCACCTGAGCACGCCCCTGCTCCATATCGCGGCGGATTTCCGACGCTCCCGCGCCAATCCAGCGCACGAATCCCTGCAAGGAAGGCGGATGATTTTCCTCAAAGGCCAGCGCCTGGTTCAAAAGCTCGTCCAGCGCCTCGGCGTATTCCTCTCCCATGCGGCCCAGTATTCGCGTCCGACCGCCTCTGTTCAATGCCAGCGACAGCAATTCAAACGGCGGCATGCGGTCCGCCCGCTCCAGCAGGAATGCCAGCCATTCGCAGGCATGCGCATAGGCCGGGTGCGCCTGCTTTTCCTGCCACAGCCGCTGCCACACGCTTTGAGGGCCACGCCCGTGGCACAAGGCGAACAGCAGTGGCTCATCCACATCGAACAGCGGGGTCTTCAGCAGCGCTGCCAGCGTCAGATCATCTTCCGGCATCAGCAGGAACGCGGCCAGCGCCAGCATGTCCTGCACCGCGAGATTGTCCGTCAGCTGCATGCGGTCCGCCCCCGCCACGGGCACGCCATGGCGCTTCAACTGACGAATCAGCGCCTCGCTGAAAACGCCTCGGCGCCGCACCAGCACCATGATGTCGCCGGGGTGAACGGCGCGCCCTAGGGCGGGAAGCTCCACGCCTTCATCCAGCCATTGCGCAATGCTGCGCGCCAACAGCTCCGCCAGCTCCAGCACCGAGGAGCGGCGCGCGCACGCCTGCAGCGGCAATGCGCTGACCGCAGAGCCTTCCGCTTTCGCTTCGGCTTTCAGCAACGGCCACACCTCCACGCGCCCTGCCGCGCCTTCACGCGTCAATACATGCGCCACGGGCTGCTGCTCGCCGGTAACGCCCAGCCCCGCTTCCGGCAGCGAAAACACCTTATCCACCGCTTGCAGCACCGGCGCGGTGGAACGGAAGGATTCCGCCAGCTCTATCTCTTCCCACGGCAGCCCCGCCGCCCTGGCCCGTTCGCGGAAGTAAACCTGCATGTCCTCGAAAGCACTCGGCTCCGCTCCTTGAAAACGGAAGATGGATTGCTTCAAATCCCCCACCACGAACAGGCTGCGCCCACCGGGACGCGCGCCCTCGCCGGCAAAAAACTCCTCCGTCAGTGCACGCACGATGGCCCATTGCTCTGCGCTGGTATCCTGCGCCTCATCCACCAGCACGTGATCGATGCCGCCGTCCAGCTTATACATCACCCAGGCGGAAGCGCCGGGCCCGGACAATAGCTTCAATGCATGCACGATTAAATCATA
>JAFATP010000184.1 GCA_019243895.1 Alphaproteobacteria bacterium | reverse complement strand
ATTATCCAATCACTCGCTCGCCGGGTCTCTGCGGTCCGCCAGGCCCGCTTACCATGCCGGCATCTGCAAGGCCTCCCGCGCCAATTGCGCTCATAATATTAGCTATATTAGACAGGGTTATTTCACGCAGCGAGTTTTTGGCAGCATGTAAATCCGCATTGCCTCCAACCAGATGAAGGTGCATTGTCTGTGTTGGGTCGATCTGCATAACCGAATTCTCTGTATCTTTCTCCGACATAATCTTTACCGAAACTGACCTGTGCTTTGCTTATGCTCTGATCATACCGAACCCTGCCCCTCCCCGGCAAGCGCCAAGGACGGGGGAAATGCAGAATTCACGGAGCTGTAACAGAGTTGTAACCGAACCGTAACAATCGCTTCACGCAATTGTCACAAATGCTATCTATCGGCTTTTTTCACCCTTATCCGGGTGGTTAATCCGGCAGAATTATGCTTGACACTCCCCCTCTTTTCCTTCAGAAAGCTTGTCCTTTCATCTCCAACAGGCGAGTCGGCAGTTATGTTTGCAGTAATCCGCAGCGGCGGCAAACAATATAAGGTGGCGCAAGGCGACGTTTTGCGCGTGGAAAAGCTGGAAGGCGCGGCCGGCGACAGCGTCACGCTTTCCGACGTGCTGATGATTGGCGGCGGCGACAACGCCCCCTCCCTCGGCGCGGGCTCCGTCACCGCCGAAGTGGTGCGCCAGCTCCGGGATGAAAAAGTCATCATCTTTAAAAAGAAGCGCCGCCATAATTACCGGCGCAAGAAGGGCCATCGCCAGTATCTCACCGAGGTGAAGATCACCGGCATCAGCGCGTAAGCCAAGTTCAGGGAGAAGATTCATGGCACATAAAAAAGCAGGCGGCTCCTCACGCAACGGGCGCGACTCGGCAGGACGGCGTTTGGGTGTGAAGAAATTCGGCGGCGAGCAGGTCGTCTCCGGCAACATCCTGGTGCGCCAGCGCGGCACGGAATATCATCCCGGCATAAATGTGGGAATGGGCCGCGACCACACGCTGTTTGCCCTGCGCGACGGCATTGTGCATTTCTCGCGCCAGGCCGGCGGGCGCATCAAGATCAACGTGCAGGTCGGCTAGCGCCGCTTAAGCTGCACGGTTCCTCACCATTCCGGCAATCAGGTTCTCATTGCCATTTGAGGAATTTTCTTTATAACCCCTGATCTCACTCCTATCGAAAACGGATCATGACCAGCCCTGCCCAGTTCATCAGCCAAGTGCGCCAGGAAATGGCGAAAGTCACGTGGCCTTCGCGCAAGGAAACCACGATATCCACCATTATGGTGCTGGTGCTGGCAAGCGTTACCGCCGTTTTTTTCCTGTCGGTGGATTGGGTGGTGGGTTCGGCAATCCGTTTCATTCTGGGCATGGGAGCATAGCATCATGGCCGCACGCTGGTATATTGTGCACGCCTATTCGGGCTTTGAAAAAAAAGTGGCCGCCGCCATTCGCGAAACGGCGGCGCAAAAGGGCTTGAGCGACCGGATTGAGGACGTGTTTGTGCCCACCGAAGACGTGGTGGAAGTGCGCAAGGGCAAGAAGGTGAACGCCGAGCGCAAATTCTTCCCCGGCTATGTGCTGGTGAAAATGGAGCTCAGCGACGAGACCTGGCACATGGTGAAGAACCTGCCGAAAGTCACCGGGTTTTTAGGCGGCGGCGGCAAGGGCCGTCCGGTGCCCATCAGTGACAAGGAGGCCGAGGCTATTTTCTCTCAAGTGGAACTGGGCGTGGAAAAACCCGGCCGCAGCATTATTTACGAGACCGGCGAACAGGTGAAGATCAACGAAGGCCCCTTCGAAGGCTTCAACGGCGTGGTGGAAGACGTGGACGCCGAACGGCAGCGGGTGAAGATCTCGGTTTCCATCTTCGGCCGCCCGACTCCCGTGGAATTGGACTTCGCGCAGGTGGAGAAGGTGTAACGGGCGCGCCCGGTTGCTAAAAACACCGGCCAAAACCCATTCTTTTATGCCTTTCCACTCATACCATGCTTCTTAATATTTTTTATTTGCATTGCTATAAACTTTACTCTATAAATCCGCCTCCCTTTGCATAAGATACATCGCCATGGCTAAGAAAATCATCGGTTATATCAAGCTGGAGATCCCCGCCGGCAAGGCAAACCCCTCGCCTCCGGTCGGCCCGGCCTTGGGTCAGCGCGGCCTGAACATTATGGAGTTCTGCAAGGCATTTAACGCCGCCACGCAGAAAATGGAACCAGGTGCACCCATTCCGGTAGTCATCACCGCTTATGGCGACCGCACCTTCACCTTCGTCACGCGCAAATCGCCGGTGTCGTATTTCCTGAAGAAAGCGGCCAAGATCGAAAAAGGCTCGCAAACTCCCGGCAAAGGTGACACGGCAGGCAAGGTTACCATGGCGCAGATTCGCGAGATCGCGAAGGAAAAGATGTCGGATTTAAACGCCCACACCGTCGAAGCCGCCGCGGCCATGATCCGCGGTTCAGCGCTGGCGATGGGCCTGGAAGTGGTGGAGGGATAACGCCATGGCGCATGTCAGCAAACGCCGCAAGAAGGATCAGGAAGCCATTCAGCGCGATCGTTTTTATCCGCTGGCGGAAGCGGTTTCCACCGTGAAAAAGCACGCCACCGCTAAATTCGATGAAACGGTGGATATCGTCATTAACCTGGGCATCGACCCCAAGCAGTCCGATCAGCAGGTGCGCGGCATGGTGGCCCTTCCCGCGGGCACCGGCAAAAGCGTGCGCGTGGCGGTGTTCGCGCGCGGCGCCAAAGCCGAGGAAGCGCAAAAAGCCGGTGCGGAACTGGTGGGCGCGGAGGATCTGGCCGAACGGATTCAGGCCGGCGAAGGCGGGTTTGACCGCGTTATCGCCTCGCCGGATATGATGGCGGTGGTGGGCCGTCTGGGGAAAGTGCTGGGGCCGAAAGGTCTAATGCCCAATCCCAAGCTCGGCACGGTGACGCCGAACGTGGCCGAAGCCGTGCGCGCCGCCAAGGCGGGCCAGGTGGAATTCCGCGTGGAAAAAGCGGGCATCGTGCATGCCGGCATCGGCAAAGCCTCCTTTACCGAAGAAGCATTGCAGAAAAACGTGGCAGCCTTTGTGGATGCCGTTGTCAAAGCCAAGCCCAGCGGCGTGAAGGGCCATTACATTAAGAAAATCGGCCTGTCGTCTACCATGGGTGTCGGCGTGAGGCTTGATCCCGCCAGCATCAACGCCGCCGCGTAATTAGGAGAGAATATGCCGCTCAGCCGCGCCCAGAAAGAGGAGATGATTCAGCAGACGAAAACCGCGCTGGAAAGCGCCGGCGTGCTGGTGATGGTGCATAATAACGGGCTCACCGTGGCGCAAGTTTCGTCGCTGCGCCGCAAAATGCGCGATGCGGGCGCAAGCTTCCGCGTGGTGAAGAACCGGCTGGCCAAGCGCGCCATCGAGAATACGCCCTATGCGGGGGTTGAGCCGCTACTGAAGGGCCCCACCGCCATGGCCACCTCGCCCGACCCGGTGACGGCGGCGAAAGTAACGGTGGAATTCGCCAAAAACAATGAGAAGCTGGTGATCATCGGCGGCCTGTTCGGCGACCGGCTGCTGGATGCCAAAGGTGTGGAGCAGCTGGCCAAGATGCCGTCGCTGGACGAACTGCGCGCCACGCTGATCGCTCTGCTGCAAACTCCCGCCACGCGCATTGCGGGCGTGTTGCAGGCTCCCGCCGGGCAGCTGGCGCGGGTGGTCGGGGCATATGCAAAGAAAGAATAACACTTTTCACGGCTTGAATTACAAATTTAAACTACTACATTAGGAGAAAGTCGATGCCTGCCAACCTTGCTAAAATCGTTGATGACCTGTCCGCCCTTTCGGTGATGGAAGCCGCTGAGCTTTCCAAGCTGCTGGAAGATAAGTGGGGTGTATCCGCCGCCGCGCCCGTGGCCATGGCCGCCGCGCCCGGCGCCGGGGCTGCCGCCGCTCCCGCCGAGGAGAAAACGGAATTCACCGTGGTGCTGAAATCCGTGCCTGCGGATAAGAAGATCGGCATCATCAAAGTGGTGCGCGAAATCACCGGCCTGGGCCTGAAAGAAGCCAAGGACCTCGTCGAAGGCGCGCCGAAAGATGTAAAGACGGTGGGCAAGGATGAAGCTGAGAAGATTAAGAAATCGCTCACGGAAGCCGGTGCGACCGTTGAGGTTAAGTAACTACCGCACTATATAATTTCCGGACTGGCTGCCTGCCGAATGCAGGCAGCCATCCGGTTTTTTGTCGTTTTCTACTGTTTTTATCCTGCCTAGGCGGGAATTAGTCGTATCATGAGATTCCTGCCTTTGCAGGAATGACGGATCAGGGGGCACATGGCACACGCAGCAAAATCGCATCTCACCTTCACCTCGCGCAAACGCATTCGCAAAAGCTTCGGCCGCATCGAGTCCACCGCCGAGCTGCCGAACCTGATCGAGGTGCAGAAAAACTCCTATGAGCAGTTCCTGCAGATGGATATCGCCCCCCAGGAGCGCAGCGCCACCGGCCTGCAAACCGTATTTAAATCCGTTTTTCCCATCAAGGATTTCGCTGATACCGCCACCTTGGAATTCGTCAACTACCACTTCGACACCCCCAAATACGACGTCGAAGAATGCCGGTCGCGCGGCATCAACTTCGCCGCTCCCTTGCGC
This sequence comes from Alphaproteobacteria bacterium, assembly GCA_019243895.1. Lineage (GTDB taxonomy): Bacteria > Pseudomonadota > Alphaproteobacteria > Rickettsiales > SXRF01 > JAFATP01. The sequence goes on along the minus strand of JAFATP010000184.1, from coordinate 6,484 downwards.
GCCACGCTCCGCCTGATCGTATGGATCGTGGATGAAGATACCGGCGCCCGCGAAATCAAGGACATCAAGGAGCAAGACGTCTATATGGGCGACGTTCCGCTGATGACGGAAAACGGCACCTTCATCATTAACGGCACCGAGCGCGTGATCGTGTCGCAGATGCACCGCTCCCCCGGCGTGTTCTTTGACCACGACCAGGGCAAAACCCATTCCTCCGGAAAGTTCCTTTATTCGGCGCGCATCATCCCTTATCGCGGCTCCTGGCTGGACTTCGAGTTCGACGCCAAAGATATTCTTTTCGCCCGCATCGACCGCCGCCGCAAGATTCACGCCACTTCCGTGCTGCGTGCACTGGGCATGAGCACCGAAGAGATTCTCAATACCTATTATAATTCGATTCTCTACAAAAAACAGAAAGGCGGCTGGGCCACTCGCTTCGCCCCGGAGAGCTTCCGCGGCGTTAAGCTGACGCATGACCTGGTGGACGCGCGCAGCGGCAAGACAGTGGTGAAAGCGGGCGAGAAAATCACCCCCCGCAACGCCAAGAAACTGGCCGAGGACGGCCTGAAGGAATACCTGGTCAGCGATGAGCAGCTGGCGGGCAAATTCATCGCGCAGGACGTGGTGAATGCCGAAACCGGCGAGATTTACATGGAAGCAGGCGACGAATTGAATGTGTCCTCCATCCATATGCTGGAAGAGCAGGGCATCAAAACGGTGCCGGTGCTGGACATCGATTTCATCAATGTCGGCCCCTACATCCGCAACACGCTGCTCACCGATAAAAACCAGACGCCGGAAGAAGCGCTGGTGGACATCTATCGCGTGATGCGCCCCGGCGAGCCGACCACGCCTGAAGCCGCCGCCGCACTTTTCGAATCGCTGTTTTTTGATCCCGAGCGCTATGACCTTTCCGTGGTGGGCCGCGTGAAGATGAACGCGCGCCTGAACCTGCAGGTGAAGGAAAGCGTGGGCACCCTCACCAAGGAAGACATCGTGGAAATCGTCCGCACGCTGGTGAAGCTGAAGGACGGCATCGGGGAGACCGACGATATCGACCATCTTGGCAACCGCCGCGTCCGCTCCGTGGGAGAACTGATGGAAAACCAGTTCCGCGTCGGCCTGCTGCGCATGCAGCGCTCGGTGGTGGAGCGCATGAGCTCGGTGGACATCGATACCGTGATGCCGCATGACTTGGTCAACGCCAAGCCGGTGGCAGCGGCTTTGCGGGAGTTTTTCGGCTCGTCGCAGCTTTCGCAGTTCATGGATCAAACCAACCCGCTGTCCGAAATCACCCATAAGCGCAGGCTCTCCGCCCTTGGGCCGGGCGGGCTTTCCCGCGAGCGCGCCGGCTTCGAAGTGCGCGACGTACACCCCACCCATTACGGCCGCATCTGCCCGATCGAAACGCCGGAAGGTCCGAATATCGGTCTCATCAACTCGATGGCGACCTATGCGCGCGTCAATAAATACGGCTTCATCGAAACGCCGTACCGCAAGGTGGACGGCGCCCGCGTCACCGACAAGGTGGTGTATCTTTCGGCGATGGAAGAAGGCAAATACACCATCGCCCAGGCCAATGCCGAGCTGGATGAAAAAGGCCGGCTGATGCAGGAGCTGGTTTCCTGCCGCAAGGGAGGCGACTTCCTGCTTTCCGCGCCGAGCGCCGTGGACTACATGGACGTGGCGCCGAAACAGCTGGTATCGGTGGCCGCATCGCTGATTCCCTTCCTGGAGAATGACGACGCCAACCGCGCGCTGATGGGCTCCAACATGCAGCGCCAGGCCGTGCCGCTGCTGCGGGCCGAAGCGCCGCTGGTGGGCACCGGCATGGAAGAGATCGTGGCACGCGATTCCGGCAGCGCCATTTCCGCCCGCAGAGGCGGCGTGGTCGAGCAGGTGGACGCCACCCGCATCGTGATCCGCTCCTCCGAAGAAACGGCGGAAGGCACGCTGGGCGTGGATATTTACAACCTGCAGAAATTCCAGCGCTCCAACCAGTCCACCTGCATCAACCAGCGCCCCGTGGTGAAAGTGGGCGACGAGGTGAAGGCCGGCGACATCATCGCCGACGGCCCTTCCACCGATCTCGGCGAACTGGCGCTCGGCCGCAATGTGCTGGTGGCCTTCATGCCTTGGAACGGCTATAATTTCGAGGATTCGATCCTGATTTCCGAGCGCATCGTCTCCGACGATGTATTCACCTCCATTCACATCGAGGAGTTCGAGGTGATGGCGCGCGACACCAAGCTCGGGCCGGAGGAAATCACCCGCGACATTCCCAACGTCGGCGAAGAGGCGCTGCGCCATCTGGACGAGATCGGCATCGTGCATATCGGCGCCGAGGTGAAGCCAGGCGACATCCTGGTGGGTAAGGTGACGCCGAAATCCGAATCACCCATGACGCCGGAAGAAAAGCTGCTGCGCGCCATTTTCGGCGAGAAGGCAGCCGACGTGCGCGATTCTTCTTTGCGCCTGCCTCCCGGCGTTTCCGGCACCATCGTCGGCGTGAAGGTGTTCTCGCGCCGCGGCATCGAAAAAGACGAGCGCACGCTTTCCATCGAGAAGCTGGAAATCGAGCGCCTGGCCAAAGACCGCGACGACGAGCGCGCCATCATTGAGCGCTACATTTATGGCCGCCTTCATGCGTTGCTCGGCGGGCGCAAAGCCACCAGTGGCCCCAAAGGCTGGAAGGCCGGCAACACCATCGCGGATGCCACCTTCTCAGACTATTCCAAGGGGCAGCTGTGGCAATTCGCGGTGAAGGAAGAAGCCGTGATGCAGGAGATCGAGCAGCTGAAACGCCAGCTGGACAGCGCGGTGGAGCGCATTACCCGGCGTTTCGAGGAAAAGGCCGGCAAGGTACAGTCCGGGGATGATCTGCTGCCCGGCGTGCTGAAGATGGTCAAAGTGTTCGTCGCGGTGAAGCGCAAATTGCAGCCGGGCGACAAGATGGCCGGACGCCACGGCAATAAGGGCGTCATCTCCAAGATCGTGCCGGTGGAAGACATGCCGTATCTGGAAGACGGCCGCCCGGTGGACGTGGTGCTGAACCCGCTCGGCGTGCCGAGCCGCATGAATGTCGGCCAGATTCTGGAAACCCATCTGGGCTGGGCGGCGGCAGGCATCGGCCAGCAACTTGGCGACGCGCTGGAAGAGCTTCGGGGCAAGGTGGTGACGCAGCAGGCGTTGAAAACCTTGCGCGAAAGCCTGGTGGACATCTACGAAGATCCCTCCACGCAGCGCGAAATCCAGCGGCTGACGCCGGAACAGACGGTGGAACTGGCGCGAAACCTCAAAAAGGGCGTGCCGTTCGCCACGCCGGTGTTCGACGGCGCCAAGGAAGACGATATCGTGCGCTGGCTGACCAAGGCGGGGCTGGATTCCTCCGGCCAGATGCAGCTGTATGACGGGCGCACCGGCGAGCCGTTCGCGCGCCGCACCACGGTGGGCTATATCTACATGCTCAAGCTGCATCACCTGGTGGACGATAAAATCCACGCGCGCTCCATCGGGCCGTATTCGCTGGTCACCCAGCAGCCGCTGGGCGGAAAGAGCCAGTTCGGCGGCCAGCGCTTCGGCGAAATGGAATGCTGGGCGTTGCAGGCGTATGGCGCCGCCTACACGTTGCAGGAAATGCTCACCGTCAAATCCGACGACGTGGCCGGCCGCGGCAAGATTTACGAGTCGCTGGTGCGCGGCGACCATTCGTTCGAGTCCGGCATTCCGGAATCCTTCCACGTGATGGTGAAGGAATTGCGGAGCCTGGGCATGAACGTGGAATTGATTGAGAAGGAGATTTGAGCTTCGAGAACTCGATGATGCGAGGACTAGAGGACTCGATAAGAATATGGCAGAGGTGATTGTGATGGATAAGAAATACGTTAAGGATGTAAACGGCGCGCACTGGCTTGATCGATACGATCATATTTCGCGAATGCTACAGAATCTACGTTCTAATATCGAGTCCTCGAGTTCTCGAGTCCTCGTATCATCGGAGGCAAAATGAACGAACTTCAATCCATTTTCGGCGGCATCACCGCCACCAAGCAGTTCGACGAAATTCAGATTTCGATCGCCAGCCCGGAGAAGATCCGCAGCTGGTCGTTCGGCGAGGTGAAAAAGCCGGAAACGATTAACTACCGCACCTTCAAGCCGGAGCGCGACGGGCTTTTCTGCGCGCGTATTTTCGGGCCCATCAAAGATTACGAGTGCCTGTGCGGCAAATACAAGCGCATGAAATACCGCGGCATCGTCTGCGAAAAATGCGGCGTGGAAGTGACCACCTCCAAGGTGCGCCGCGAGCGCATGGGGCATATCGAGCTGGCTTCGCCGGTGGCGCATATCTGGTTCCTGAAGTCTCTCCCTTCCCGCATCGGCACGCTTTTGGACATGCCGCTTAAGGACCTGGAGAAGATTCTTTACTTTGAAGCCTATGTTGTTACCGAGCCGGGCTTAACGCCCTTTGCCACCGGCGAGCTGCTTTCCGAGGAGCAATATGCCGACGCCGTTGATAAGTACGGGGAAGGCACGTTCACCGCGCAGATCGGCGCGGAAGCCATTAAAGTGCTGCTGGCCGCCATCGATCTGCCGACCCAGAAAGTGGAACTGCGCGCCGAACTCTCGGAAACCACGTCGGAAGCGCGCCGCAAGAAGCTGGTGAAGCGACTGAAGCTGGTGGAAGCCTTCGTGGATTCCGGCAACAAGCCGGAATGGATGGTGCTGGACGTGGTGCCGGTGATTCCGCCGGAGCTGCGCCCGCTGGTGCCACTGGACGGCGGCCGTTTCGCCACCTCCGACTTGAACGACCTTTACCGCCGCGTCATCAACCGCAACAACCGCCTTAAGCGGCTTTTAGAGCTGCGCGCGCCGGACATTATCGTGCGCAACGAAAAGCGCATGCTGCAGGAAGCGGTGGATGCGCTGTTCGACAACGGCCGCCGAGGCCGCGTCATCACCGGTATGAACAAGCGGCCGCTGAAATCGCTCTCCGACATGCTGAAAGGCAAGCAGGGCCGCTTCCGCCAGAACCTGCTGGGCAAGCGCGTGGATTATTCCGGCCGCTCGGTGATCGTGGTGGGTCCGGAACTGAAATTGCACCAATGCGGCCTGCCGAAGAAGATGGCGCTGGAGCTGTTCAAGCCTTTCATTTACGCCAAGCTGGAAATTTATAATATCGCCTCCACCATCAAAGCCGCCAAGCGCATGGTCGAAAGCGAGCGCCCGGAAGTGTGGGACATTCTGGCTGAGGTGGTGCGCGAGCACCCCGTGCTGCTGAACCGCGCGCCCACGCTCCACCGCTTAGGCATTCAAGCGTTCGAGCCGGTGCTGATCGAGGGCAAGGCCATTCAGCTGCACCCGCTGGTGTGCACCGCGTTCAACGCCGATTTCGACGGCGACCAGATGGCCGTGCACGTGCCGCTTTCCATCGAATCGCAGCTGGAAGCGCGCGTGCTGATGATGTCCACCAATAACATTCTCTCGCCCGCCAACGGCAAACCCATCATCGTGCCCAGCCAGGACATGGTGCTGGGGCTTTATTACTTATCGCTGGAATCGACAGGCGAAACCGGCGAAGGCATGGTGTTCAAGGATTTCTCCGAAGTGGAGCAGGCGCTGGAGCAGAAAGTGGTAACGCTGCACAGCAAGATCAAATGCCGCTACCGCACCGTGGATGCCGAAGGCAAGCCGGTGACGCTGCTGGTGGATTCCACCCCCGGCAGGCTGATGATTGCGGAGCTTCTGCCGCGCAACGCCGCCCTGCCCTTCCCCATCGTCAACCGCATGATGACGAAGAAGGAAATCTCCAACCTGATTTACGAAGTGTATCGCCATTGCGGCCAGAAGGAGACGGTGATTTTCGCCGATCACCTGATGAGCCTGGGCTATCGCTATGCCTGCCGCGCCGGCATCTCCTTCGGCAAGGATGACATGATCATCCCGAAGGCCAAGGAAAAGCATATCTCGGAAACCTTCGCCGAGGTGAAGCAGTTCGAGCAGCAATATGCCGACGGCCTCATCACCACCGGCGAGAAATACAACAAGGTGATCGACGCATGGAGCCGCTGCGGCGAGCGGGTGGCCGAAGACATGATGAAGGAAATCTCCTCCGTTAAAACGGACAAGGAAGGCAAGACGCATACCGGCCGCACCATCAACGCCATTTACATGATGGCCAATTCCGGCGCGCGCGGCTCTGCGGCGCAGATTAAGCAGCTGTGCGGCATGCGCGGGCTGATGGCCAAGCCTTCCGGCGAAATCATCGAAACGCCGATCATCTCCAACTTTAAGGAGGGGCTGACCGTGCTCGAATACTTCAACTCGTCGCACGGCGCCCGCAAAGGTCTGGCCGATACGGCCCTCAAGACCGCCGACGCCGGCTACCTGACCCGCCGTCTCATCGACGTCGGCCACGACATCGTCGTGACCGAGGACGACTGCAAAACCATTAACGGAGTCACCGTCGGTACCCTCAAGTCCGGCG
>JAFATP010000023.1 GCA_019243895.1 Alphaproteobacteria bacterium | reverse complement strand
GATTGCCCTTCTCCATGTCGCCGTCGGAGGCACCGATATAGCGCAGGATGGAACGCAGCTTTTTCACGTAAATGCCCGCCTCCTCGCTGGAACGCATATCCGGCTCGGAAACGATCTCCATCAGCGCCACCCCGGCGCGGTTCAAATCGATATAGGTATATTTCGGATTATATTCGTGCAGGCTCTTGCCCGCGTCCTGCTCCAGGTGGATGCGCGTGACGGCCACTTCCTTCACGCTGCCGTCCGGCATGTCCAGCAGGATCTTCCCCTTGCCGACGATGGGATCCAGGTATTGCGAGATCTGATAGCCCTGCGGCAGATCGGGATAAAAATAATTTTTGCGGTCGAACACGCTTTTCAAATTGATCTGCGCGTTAATGGCGAGCCCCGTGCGCACTGCCTGCGCAATGGCCGCCTCGTTGATCACCGGCAACATGCCGGGAAAGCCCGCATCCACGAAGGAGACGTTGCTGTTCGGCTCCGCGCCGAAGACGGTTGGCGCGCCAGAGAACAGCTTGCTCTGGGTGCTCACCTGCGCATGCACCTCCAGCCCGATCACGATCTCCCATTCGCCGGTTTTTCCCTTGATTAACGCCATGCGCCTCAACCCAGCGATTTGAAGTTCAGCCCCTGTTCCAGGGCTTCGGCCACGTTAAACACCGTGTCTTCGTCAAACGGCTTGCCGATAACCTGCAACCCCAGCGGCAGGCCGTCTTTATTCAGACCCGCGGGAATGGAGATTCCAGGCAGCCCCGCCAGCGAGCAGGGCACGGTGAAGACATCGTTGAGATACATCGTCACCGGGTCCTGTTCCTTTTCGCCGATGGCGAAGGCGGCGGAAGGCGCGGTAGGGGTGAGAATGGCGTCCACCTGCGTGAACGCCTTACGGAAATCCTCCGCGATCAGCCAGCGCACTGCTTGCGCTTTTTTATAATAGGCGTCGTAATAACCGGCGGAGAGCACGTAGGTGCCGATCATGATGCGGCGCTTCACCTCCGCGCCGAATCCCGCCGCGCGGGTTTTTTCATACATGTCCAGCAGCGAATCGCCCTCTTCCTGCACACGCAGGCCGAAGCGCACGCCGTCATAGCGCGCGAGATTGGAAGAGCATTCGGCGGGCGCGATGATATAATACGTCGCCAGCGCATAGTGCGTGTGCGGCACCGAGATGTCGACGATCTCCGCACCGGCGTCCTTCAATAAGGCGATGCCTTTGTCCCACAGCGCGGCGATTTCCGCGTTCAGCCCGTCCGGGCGGTATTCCTTCGGCACGCCGATGCGCCTGCCCTTGACGTTGCCCGTAAGCAGCGCTTCGAAATCCGGCACCGGGTGGGGCGCAGACGTGGAATCGCGCGCATCACGCCCGCACATCACCTTCAGCATGATGGCCGCATCGCGCACGGTGCGCGTCATGGGTCCTGCCTGATCCAGCGAGCTGGCGAACGCCACGATGCCGTAGCGCGAGCAACGGCCGTAGGTGGGCTTGATGCCGACAATGCCGCAGAACGAAGCGGGCTGGCGAATGGAGCCGCCCGTATCGGTGCCCAGCGCCACCGGGGCGAGGCAGGCGGCCACCGCCGCCGCGCTGCCGCCGGAGGAGCCGCCGGGCACCGCGTCCTTGCCATTCTTAGGTTTCCACGGATTTTTCACCGGGCCGTAATAGCTGCTGGTGTTGGCGGAGCCCATGGCGAATTCGTCGAGATTGGTCTTGCCCAGCATTACTCCGCCCGCCTGCCAGCAGCGCGCCGTCACGGCGGATTCATAGGGCGGCGTGAACTTATCCAGGATGTGCGACGCCGCCGTGGTCAGCACCCCCTTGGTGCAGAAAAGATCCTTCACCGCCACCGGCACGCCTTCGATGGGCCCGGCTTCCGCCCTGGCGATCTTAGAGTCCGAAATCCGCGCCTGCTCCAGCGCGAGCTCCGGGGTCTCTGTGATGAACGCATTCAAGCCCTGATGCCGCTGCATGGTGTCCAGATGCGCTTTTGCCACTTCCACGGCGGAAAATTGCCTGGCGCGCAGGCCGTCGCGCAGCGCCGCAAGAGTAAGGGAGGAAAGCGCGGTCACTATTCCATCACCTTCGGCACCAGGAAGCAGCCATGATCGGCGGCGGGGGCGTTTTGCAGCACGGCTTCCGGCTGCGTTCCGTCCGTCACCTCATCCTTCCGCCACGGCAGGCGC
>JAFATP010000019.1 GCA_019243895.1 Alphaproteobacteria bacterium | reverse complement strand
TGTCATAGCCGGGGATCAGCGTGAGAGGCGTCGCGGGTTTTTGTTCTGGCGCAGGGGAGGGAGAGGTAATGTCGCTCATGACATTCATCTTAGCATCCCCTTGCGCCGGGCTAAAATGAAGATTCTGTGACAGCGCTCTTAAGCGCCCGGGTCGTCGCCGCCGAGTTCGCCCACGATGTTCTCGAAGTCTTTGGCTTCGCGAAAGTTTTTGTACACGGAGGCGAAGCGGATATAGGCCACGCTGTCGAGATTTTTCAATTCTTCCATCACGGTGGCGCCGATCTGCGCGGCGGGGATTTCCGTTTCGCCCAGGCTTTCCAGCTTCTGCACAATACGCGTGGCCAATTGCTCGATCTGCTCCTCCGAAACCGGCCGTTTGCGCAGCGCCAGCGAAAGCGACCGCACGATCTTCTCGCGGTCAAACATCCGCCGCTCTCCGTTCTTCTTCACCACCACCAGCTCTCTCAGCTGCACGCGCTCGAACGTGGTGAAGCGCGAATTGCAGCTGGCGCAATAGCGGCGGCGGCGGATGGTGCCGCCATCCTCGCTTGGCCGCGAATCCTTCACTTGCGTGTCGGGTGAACCGCAGAAGGGGCATTTCATGGATACTGGTTCCTAAATCCCATGCGAATAAATCGGGAAACGATCGCAGAGCTTCTTCACCTCCGCGCGCGCTTTCGTTTCGGCGGCGGAATTATTTTCGGGGCTTGCCGCCAGGCCGTCCAGCACGTCGCCGATCAGGTGGCCGATTTTCTGGAACTCGGCGATGCCGAAGCCGCGCGTGGTGCCGGCGGGCGTGCCCAAGCGGATGCCGGAGGTGACGGTGGGTTTTTCCGGATCGAAGGGAATGGCGTTCTTATTGCAGGTGAGTCCCGCGCGCTCCAGGCTTGCCTCGGCTTCCTTGCCGGTGAGCTTCTTCGGCCGCAGATCCACCAGCAGCAGATGCGAATCGGTGCCGCCGGTGACGATTGCCACCCCGCGATTTTTCAGGGTTTCCGCCAGCGCCCTGGCATTGTCCACCACCTGCTTGCCATAGGCTCTGAATTCCGGCGACAGCGCTTCGCCGAAGGCCGCCGCCTTGGCGGCGATGATATGCATCAGCGGCCCGCCCTGCAAGCCGGGGAAAACCGCCGAGTTGATCTTCTTGGCAATCTCCTCGTCATTGGTCAGCACCATTCCGCCCCTGGGGCCGCGCAGCGTCTTGTGCGTGGTGGTGGTGACGACATGCGCGTGCGGCAGCGGCGAGGGAAAAACGCCTGCCGCCACCAGCCCCGCGAAATGCGCCATATCCACCATCAGATACGCGCCGACGCGGTCGGCGATGGCGCGGAACCGCGCGAAATCGATGGTGCGCGCATAGGCCGAGCCGCCCGCGATGATCAGCTTCGGCTTGTGTGTTTCAGCAAGCGCGGCCACTGCGTCATAATCGATCAGCGCCTCGTCGCGCGTCACGCCATATTGCACGGCGTTGAACCATTTGCCGGAAAGGTTAGGTGCGGCGCCGTGCGTTAAATGCCCGCCGGAGGCCAGCGACATGCCGAGAATGGTATCGCCCGGTTTCAGCAGCGCCAGCAGCACCGCCTGATTGGCCTGAGAGCCGGAGCTGGGCTGCACATTGGCGAAGCCGCAGCCGAAAAGTTTCTTGGCGCGCTCGATGGCCAGCGTCTCCGCCTTGTCCACATATTCGCAGCCGCCGTAATACCGTTTGCCGGGATAGCCTTCCGCATATTTGTTGGTAAGCACCGTGCCCGCCGCCTGCAGCACGGCGCGCGACACGATGTTTTCGCTGGCGATCAGCTCGATCTGCGATTGCTGGCGCGCAAGCTCCTCGCCGATGGCGGCGAAAAGCTGAGGGTCGCTCTCGCTTAATTCCGTCTCGAAAAATATATTCATCCGGTTTTCTCTCTGTGCGTTGGCCTGTGTCATTGGCATTCCTTAATGCTTCGATTGAACAAATATTACCCCAGCTTCTCCACCCGGCTGGCGTGCCTGCCGCCTTCGAATTCCGCCGCGAGAAAACGCCGCACGCATTCCCTGGCCACTTCCACGCCGATCAGCCGCGCGCCCAGGCACAGCACGTTGGCGTTATTGTGGCGCCGCGCCAGCTCCGCCATCAACCCGTCCTGGCACAGCGCGGCGCGGATATGCGCGTGGCGGTTGGCGGCAATGCTGACGCCGATGCCGGAGCCGCACACCAGAATGCCCTTGCGCTCAGCGCCTCCGCGTATCCATGCCGCCAGCGTATTGGCATAATCCGCATAATCGACGGAAGCTTTTTCATGCGTGCCGAGATCCTCCGCTGCATACCCCAACTCCCTTAAGTAACCGGCAAGCAGGGTTTTTAATTCCACGCCGGCATGGTCGGAAGCGATCGCGATGGTAGTGTCCATGTTTTCAGTTGTTCCGGGCCACCGAATATATCAAAGTATTCCGCCTTTAACGCTATATATAGTAGAGTTGTATTCCTGCCACAATGATTAACGAGATGCAACCATATTTCAAGCTTTTATGGGCTTAGCCGAAGCCCTGTTGCTGTTCGCGGCGGCGGCCCTGGGCGGGGCGATCAACTCCGTGGCCGGCGGCGGCACGTTTCTTACCTTTCCCACCCTGATGCTCGGGGGATTAAGCCCCGTGCAGGCCAATGTCACCAGCACCGTCGCCCTGTGGCCGGGCAGCCTTTCCAGCGCCGCGGCGTATCGCGACGAGTGGAAGCGCGACCGGGCCATCCTCCCCGCATTGATTCTGATCAGCGTTCTGGGCTCGACCGCGGGCGCGTTCACTTTGCTTTACACACCGGAGCGCACTTTCGCCGAATTAGTGCCGTGGCTGCTGCTGGCGGCGGCGATGATTTTCACCTTTGGCCGCTGGGTGATCGCCCGTGCGCATTTCATCCGCCATCCCGTGGTGGCGCGCGCCATCCAATTGCTGATCGCTTTTTACGGAGGCTATTTCGGCGCGGGCATCGGCATTTTAATGCTGGCCATGCTGCAGCTGATGGGATTCACCCACATTCACCGCATGAATGCATTGAAGACCGTGCTGGGCGGCGTGATCAACGCGGTGGCGGTGCTGATCTTCGTCGCCTCGGGCGCGGTGGTGTGGCGCGCCGCGGCGGTGATGATCGTCGGCGCGGTGGCAGGCGGTTACGCGGGCGCGCATGTGGCGCGGAAACTGCCGCCGGAGCCGGTGCGCATCGGCGTGAGCATCATCGCCTTCGCGATGACAGGATATTTTTTTCTGCATCGCGCGTAACCGATATTGAAAATGCGATGATGCGGCGAGTTAACAGTTGCGTGCCGAGCGCGCGCCGGTATAATCTGCCGTCATGTCCTCGGCCGCCAATCCGTATGTAAAGCTTGATAGCACCGCGCTGCCCAAGCGTCGTGCCCACGTATTCGTGCTTGGCAACGAAAAAGGCGGGTCCGGCAAGACCACCACGGCGATGCACTTGATTATCGCTTTTCTGCGCCTCGGCTTTCGCGTCGGCAGCATTGACCTGGATTCGCGCCAGCGCTCGCTGACGCGATATGTGGAAAATCGCAGGCAAACCATGCGGCATGAAAACGTGGCGTTGCCGCAGCCGCATCATATCGTGATTCAGAAAAGCCCGTTTCCGGTGGCCTATGACGCCGAGGCCGATGAGCGCGAGCGCTTCGGCACCGCCATGCATAAACTCACCAGCGAAAATGACTTCATCATCATCGACAGCCCCGGTAACGATACGTATCTTTCGCGCCTGGCCCATGCCAACACGCAAACCATTATCACCCCCATCAATGACAGCTTCGTGGATCTGGACGTGCTGGCCCAGGTGGACGGCCAGACGCTGAATATCACCCGCCCCAGCATTTACAGCGAAATGATCTGGGAACAGAAGCTGGAGCGCGCCAAGCAGGACGGCTCCTCCATCGAATGGATCGTCATGCGCAACCGCCTATCCAACATCAATGCCAAGAACAAGCTGTTGATGACGCAAACCGTGGAAGCGCTCTCCCGCCGCATCGGCTTTCGCGTGGCCCCCGGCTTTTCCGAGCGCGTGATCTTCCGCGAATTGTTTTTGCAGGGTCTCACCGTGCTGGACATCATGCAGGCGGGAAACACGTCGGTTTCGCTTTCGCATGTGGCGGCCCGCCAGGAGGTGCGCGAGCTGCTGAACAGCCTGCGTTTGCCGCAGGTGGACGAACGCATCGCCACGTTGCGCAGCGCCGCGCGGGAAGAAGAGGCGGCTGAGACAAATGCCTCGTCCTCCTCACCCTCTCCCGCCGCGGGCACTGCCGATGCCCCCTCTGTGAAGCCCGCGTCTGCCAACGATGCGTCCGCGGCGGTTGTCGAAGAACCGGAGGAGCAGATCAGGGCTTAGTACCCTTAACGATAACGCTGTCATTCCGCGCCGGCAAAAGCCTATGAGTGACGTTTGCGACACCCTCAAAAGGCTTAAAGCCTGATTATGTCTTTGCTCAAATCCACCGCCACCATAGGATTTTACACGCTGCTGTCCCGCGTGCTGGGCTTCGTGCGGGACATGACGATCGCCTCCGCTCTTGGTGCGGGCATGCTTTCCGATGCTTTCTTCGTGGCGTTCAAGATTCCCAATTTCCTGCGGCGGCTATTTGCCGAGGGCGCATTTAATGCCGCTTTCGTGCCGCTTTATGCGGGGATCTTAACGGAAGAAGGCAAGGAAGCGGCCGCCGCCTTCGCCGAAGAAGCGCTGTCGTTCCTGGTCGCGGTGCTGCTGGCGTTAAGCATGGCGTGCATTGCCGCCATGCCGTGGCTGATGCTGGGACTGGCGCCGGGCTTTGCCGCCGACCCGCCTAAATATGATCTTACCGTCCTGCTGACGCGCATCACTTTTCCCTATATCATTTTCATCTCCGTGGTGTGCCTGCTCGGCGGCATTCTGAATTCGGCGGGAAAATTCGCCGCCGTGGCGGCCACGCCCATCATCCTCAACCTGTGCCTGCTGATCGTGCCGCCGCTGATCGGCCACTGGGTGCCCACCGAAGCCCATGCGCTGGCCATCGCCGTTTTCACCGGCGGCATTGCGCAAATGCTGTGGCTGCTGGCGTTCTGCTGGCGGTTGAACTTGATGCCGCGCCTTCGCGCCCCGCGCTTTTCCGCCGCGGTGAAAAAACTGCTGGTGCTGATCGCCCCGGCGGCAATGGGGGCAGGAGTGGCGCAGATCAATCTCTTTGTCGATCTGATCATCGTCTCGCAGATTGCCAGCGGCGTCTCCTATCTGTATTACGCCGACCGCATCAATGAACTGCCGCTGGCGGTGATCGGCATCGGCCTGGGCACGGTGCTGCTGCCCACGCTCTCCAGGCAGATTCGCGCCGGGAGCATCGCGGCGGCGCATCACAGCCAGAACCGCGCCATCGAGCTGTCGCTGCTGCTGTCGCTGCCCGCCGCCGCGGCGCTGATGGTGATCGCGGAGCCGATTGTGCGCGTGCTGTATGAGCGCGGCGCGTTTGCGCTGGAAGATTCATTAAAAACCAAGGCCGCGCTAATGGCGTTTGCCGCCGGTCTGCCCGCCTTCGTGCTGGTGAAAGTGCTCTCCCCTGCCTTTTATGCGCATCAGGACACCAAAACCCCTTTCCGCATCGCGGTGATCTGCGTCGTGGTGAACTTCCTGCTGAATATCACCCTGATCATTCCACTGGCGCATGTCGGCATGGCCCTGGCCACCACCATCGCCGGATGGCTGAACGTGGCGCTGATGGTGATGCATTTGCGGAAAAAGCGCCTGTTCGCCTGGGACCGGCTGCTGCTGCTCCGCCTGCCGCGCCTCCTGGCCGCCACGCTGCTGATGGCGTGCGTGCTGGCGGCGGCACAGGCACTTTTATTGCCTTGGTTTTCCAATAACTTGTTTTATAAGGTGACGGCGCTGGCGCTGCTGGTGGGGGCGGGGCTTGGCGCATACGGTCTCGGCGTGCTGGCATTGCGCGCCGTGGATGCCGCCGATCTGCGAAAGCTGCGCCCGGCGCGCGCGAAATAAACCCTTGGCGAAGGCGCATAACTCACGCTATACCGGCGTCTTACGCATTACACTTAAAGGAGCATTGCATGCGCGTATATTATGACCGGGATGCCGACTTGAATCTCATCAAAGGCAAGAAAGTGGCCATCATCGGCTACGGCAGCCAGGGCCATGCCCATGCCGCCAACCTGCGCGATTCCGGCGTAAAAGAAATCCGCATCGGCCTGAAGGCGGACTCGCTCACCGCGCAGAAAGCCAGGAACGCCAAGTTCGAAGTGGCCACCCCCGCCGAATGCGCCAAATGGGCCGAAGTGGTGATGATCCTCACCCCCGATGAAGGCCAGGCGGAGCTCTATGCCAGGGAAATCGCGCCGAACATCCGCCAGGGCGCATCGCTGGTGTTCGCTCACGGCTTCAACATCCACTTCCAGCTTATTGAGCCGCGCGCCGATATGGATGTGTGGATGGTGGCGCCCAAAGGCCCCGGTCACACCGTGCGCGCCGAATATCAAAAAGGCGGCGGCGTGCCGTGCCTGGTGGCGGTGCACCAGAATGCCTCCGGCAACGCGCTTGAGCTGGCGCTGGCGTATGCCTCCGCTGTCGGCGGCGGCAGGAGCGGCATCATCGAAACCAGTTTCAAGGAAGAATGCGAAACGGATCTTTTCGGCGAGCAGGCGGTGTTGTGCGGCGGGCTTTCGCATCTGATCCAGGCGGGGTTCGAGACGCTGGTGGAAGCCGGTTACGCGCCGGAGATGGCTTATTTCGAATGCCTGCACGAGGTGAAGCTGATCGTGGATTTGATTTACGAAGGCGGCATCGCCAACATGCGCTATTCCATTTCCAACACGGCGGAGTTCGGCGATTACGTCACCGGTCCGCGCATCATCACCGAAGAAACCAAAAAGGAAATGAAACGGGTGTTGCGCGACATCCAGACCGGCAAATTCGCACGTGACTGGATGCTGGAGAACAAGGCCGGCAAGCCCGGCTTCAAAGCCTCGCGCCGCCTATCCGCCGAGCATCCGATCGAGGAAGTGGGCGAGAAGCTGCGCGGCATGATGCCGTGGATCACTAAGAACAAGCTGGTGGACAAGGCAAAGAATTAGACGATGGCTGCTTCGTGATACGCGCGAGAGCGTATGCCGGGTTTTTGCGTTGACAGACTTAGCTAACTTAGTCATAATCTGGCTGTTATGCAGCATGTATCCGTTCATGAAGCAAAGACCCATCTCTCGCGCCTGTTGAAAAAGGTGGCGGCGGGGGAAGAGATCATCATCACTTCCAGCGGAAAGCCGGTGGCTGCGCTGATGGCGCCGCCAAAGCCGAAAAAGCGTATCTCCGGGGATATGAAAGATAAATTCGTCATGCCGGACGATTTCGACCAACCGATGCCGGACGAATGGTTTGAAACCGATGAATATCCGCAAGAGTAATGTACCTGCTGGATAGCAACGTTCTTTTATGGTTTCGGCAGGAAAATGAAAAGCTGCCTAAGCCTGCGCTGGCCATGCTTAAGGATCCCTCCGTGCCGGTGTGGTACAGCGTAATAACCCCGTGGGAGCTTTCCATCAAGCAAGGCAAGGGCAAGCTGGCGCTGCCGGAGGACTTCTTCGAGACACTTCCCCGGCTGGGCTTTGACTGCCTGCCGGTAAAGGAATCTCACGTCTATGCGCTGCGCAGCTTGCACCGGCTGCACGGCGATCCGTTCGACCGCATGCTAGCGGCGCAGGCGAAAACCGAAAAATTGACGCTGGTTACCGGCGACAAACGTCTTGCAGCCTATCCCATAAAGACCCTATTAATAGGGTCATGACCAGCCGCATCATCATCTTCGACACCACGCTGCGCGACGGCGAGCAGTCGCCCGGCATGTCCATGAACCTGGAGGAAAAGCTCCTGGTGGCCGATGCGCTGGACGCGATGGGCGTGGACGTGATCGAGGCGGGCTTCGCCCAAGCCAGCGAGGGCGATTTCCAGGCGGTGCGCGCCATCGCCGAGCGCACCAGAAATGCCGTGGTATGTTCGCTGGCGCGCGCCAAGCCGGGCGATATCGAGCGGGCCGCCGAAGCGTTGAAGCCTGCCCGGCAGCCGCGCATTCACACCTTCATCTCCACCAGCGACATCCATCTGCAATACCAGTTCCGCCTCACCCGCGAGCAGGTGCTGGAGATCATCCGCGACACGGTGACGCTGGCGCGGCGCTTCACCGACAACGTGGAATGGTCGGCGATGGATGCCACGCGCAGCGACCGCGATTATCTGTGCAAGGCGGTGGAGACCGCCATCAAGGCGGGCGCCGCCACGGTGAACATCCCGGACACGGTGGGCTATGCCACGCCGGCGGATTACGGCGCGCTGATCGCTTACCTGAAAAACAACGTGCCCGGCATCGACAAGGCGGTGATCTCCGTGCATTGCCAGAACGACTTGGGCCTTGCCACCGCCAATTCGCTGGCGGGGGTGCTGGCCGGCGCGCGCCAGGTGGAGTGCACCATCAACGGCATCGGCGAGCGGGCGGGCAACGCTTCGCTGGAAGAGGTGGTGATGGCGCTTAAGGTGCGCAAGGATCTGTTCGGGCTGGAAACCGGCATCGACACCACGCATATCATGCGCGCCAGCAAGCTGGTGCAGAGCATCACCGGCGCCATGGTGCAGGTGAACAAGGCCATCGTCGGCGCCAACGCCTTTGCCCATGAATCCGGCATTCATCAGGACGGCATTCTGAAAAACGCGCTCACCTATGAGATCATGACGCCCGAATCGGTGGGGCTCTCCCGCAATAACCTGGTGCTGGGCAAGCATTCCGGCCGCCACGCCTTCCGCGAGAAGCTCTCCGAGATCGGCATTCAGATCGGCGATAACGGCTTCGAGGAGGTGTTCCACCGCTTCAAGGCGCTGGCCGACCGCAAAAAGGATATTTACGACGAAGACATCTACGCGCTGCTGGACATGGAATCGGCCAAGAGCGATGCCATCCAGCTGGAATCGCTGCACATCACCTGCGGCACGCTGGGCCCGCAGACGGCGATGCTGGCGCTGCGCGTGGACGGCGAGGTGCGCCGCGTCACCATGGAAGGCAACGGCCCGGTGGACGCGGTGTTCAAGGCCATCGCCGCGCTGGTGCCGCACGAGGCGCGGCTGAAGCTTTACCAGGTGAACGCCATCACCATGGATACTGACGCGCAGGCGGAAGTCACGGTGCGGCTGGAAACGCCCGAGGGGCGCATCGTCAACGGCCACGGCGCCAATATCGACACGCTGGCGGCCTCGGCGCTGGCTTATATCAACGCGCTCTCCAAGCTGAAAATGCTGGAGAGCAGCCGGAAAATCCATCTCACCGAGGCGCGCTAAGCTTACTCCGCCTGTTTTTTTTCGCGCAGCTTCTGCCAATACTCCAGCCGCTTGATGATCTCGCGCTCGAAGCCGCGCTCGGTGGGGCGGTAATAAGTCTTGCGGCCCATGGTTTCCGGGAAATAATGCTGCCCGGAAAAGGCCTCCTCGGTGCCGTGGTCATATTCATAGCCCTTGCTGTAGCCAAGCTGCTTCATCAGCTTGGTGGGTGCATTCAGGATATGCATCGGCGGCATCAGCGAACCGGTGCCGGCGGCATCCCGGCCGGCGGCGCCGTAAGCCGTGTAGGCGGCGTTGGATTTCGGGGCGGTGGCCAGGTAAATCACCGCCTGCGCCAGCGCCAGCTCGCCCTCCGGGCTGCCCAGGAAGTCATACGCTTCCTTCGCCGCATTGGCCTGCACCAGCGCCTGCGGGTCAGCCAGCCCGATATCCTCCACCGCGAAGCGCACCATGCGCCGCGCGATGTAAAGCGGCGCCTCGCCGCCCTCGATCATGCGGCAGAACCAGTAAAGCGCCGCGTCCGGGTCTGAGCCGCGCAGGGATTTATGCAGCGCGCTGATGAGGTTGTAATGCCCTTCCTGTTTCTTGTCGTAAAGCGGCGCGCGCTTCTGCACGAATTTGATCAGCGCCTCGGCGTCCAGCGTTTTGCCTTTATGCGCAAACAGCATCTCGGCGAAATTGAGCAGCGCGCGGCCGTCGCCGTCCGCCATGCCGATCAGCCGCTCGCGGGCGTCCGGCGTCAGGGGCAGGGATTTGTCCATCGCGCTTTCCGCGCGCTGCAGCAGTTGCAGGAGCGCCGCCTCCGTCAGCCGCTTCAGCACGATCACATGCAGCCTGGAGAGCAGCGCGCCGTTCAATTCGAACGAAGGATTTTCGGTGGTGGCGCCGATCAGCAGCACCGTGCCGTTTTCCACGTAGGGCAGCAGCACGTCCTGCTGCGCGCGGTTGAAGCGATGAATTTCATCGATGAACGCCAGCGTGCGCACGCCTTGCAGGGCGCGGCCCTTGGCGCGCTCGAAAATCGCCTTGAGTTCCGCCACGCCCGAGGCCACGGCGGATACCGGCTCGAACGCATAGCCGCTCTGCCCGGCGATCAACCGCGCCAGCGTGGTTTTGCCGCAGCCGGGAGGGCCCCACAGCAGCAGCGAGGCATAATGCCCGGTCTCCAGCATCTGCGCAATCAGGCTGCCTTCGCCCAGCACGTCTTCCTGCCCCACGATATCGGCGAGCGTTCGCGGGCGCAACCGGTCCGCCAGCGGCGCGCTGGAAGCGGTCAGGGGATCGAATAAATCGGCCATACTGCTTGTATCTGCCTAGGCTATCCCATAGGTTTAAACCATGAAACTGTTATTTTGCGGGGATGTGGTGGGGCGGTCCGGCCGCGAGGCGGTGCTGAAGCATCTGCCGGGACTGGTGAAAGAGCACGCGCTGGATTTCGTGGTGGTCAGCGTCGATAACGCCGCGGGCGGCTTCGGCGTCTCGCCGGAAGTGGCGCGGGAATTCCTGAACGCCGGCGTGGATGTGCTTACCGGCGGCGACCATATCTGGGATCAGAAGGAAATCGTACCGTATCTGGCCCAGGAAAAGCGCCTGCTGCGCCCTGCTAATTTCCCGGCCGCCGCACCGGGAGCGGGCCATGGCGTTTTTCCGGCCAGGGACGGCAGAAAAGTGCTGGTGCTGCACCTGCTGGGACAGGTGTTCCACAAGGAGCACGCGGCGTGCCCGTTCGCCACCGCCGACGCGGTGCTGGAAAGCGTGCGCCTGGGCGGGGCAGCGCAAGCGATCCTGGTGGACATGCATGCCGAGGCCACGTCGGAGAAAAACGCGATGGGCCTCTATCTGGACGGGCGGGTGAGCCTGGTGGTGGGTAGCCACACGCACGTTCCCACGGCGGACGCGCGGCTGCTGCCGAAAGGCACGGCCTATCTGACCGATGCCGGCATGTGCGGGGATTATAACTCGATCATCGGCTTTGCGCCCGAAGGGCCGCTGACGCGCTTCCTCACCAAAATTCCCAAGGCGCGCATGGAACCGGCGAGCGGCGAAGGCACGCTGTGCGGGGTGGTGGTGGAAACCGATGATGCCACCGGCCTGGCCAGGAGCATTCGAACGGTGCGTGCAGGAGCCGCCTGATGCGTTAGGCCGCCATAGTCATACCGGCGAGCGTCTTGCCGTAGCGGATGTCATCGGCGCCCAGGCTGCGGCCGTGCATGACGTTATTGCCGGCGTTGGCCAGCAGGCGCAGTGTGAGTCTATCGGAGCCCCACAACGGGTCTTCATCGCTGCCATGCAGGGTCAGCATATCCCGGTAAGCGTCCTTGGTGATTAAATCATCGTTTATGCGTTTCAGCGCCGTAGTCACGCCGATGCGGCGTTGCTCCGCGGAGAAATCCTTGCTTTTCACCATATCGGTAAAGCTGAGTGACCCGGAGTCATTGATTGCCTCAGCTTTCCCGTTCCCGTTCCCGTTCTTCAGCGCGTTTAATGCCGCCCAGCCCGAAGCCGCCGCTACGCGATAGGTATTGCGCAGATGCTTAATATAATCCATCGCCCACTGCCGGTGCCGGGGCGCGCTCAGCGAATCCGCGTAGCGCTGATTTTTCTCCTGGGTGATTTCCTCGGTGTCACCGGAATCTTTTTGCGGCTCTTGCGGCGCCGGATAATCCTTCCTGCGTAACTCCTTTTCATACCAGTTGAGGCTGGTAAGATCGGTGACGGCGCTGGCGTGGCTTAAGCGATCCATCGCATCGCGGAATGCCGGCGAATGGTGAAAAAGGATATTGAATGCCGCTTGCGGCAGGTATGTCTCGCCTGTCTGAATGGCAGGCTGCTGGAATACTTTGAGGAAGTCCTTTTCCGCCGGGGTGATCTCGGTTTCTTCACGTAAGCTGATGATCTTGTTTTGAATAGCCTGCGTGACATGCTCCGGCAGGCGTATGGTGCCGATGATGGTCGGGTCAAGCCCTTCATCCTGAAATGCTTTGCTGAAAGAAATGGTACGCATATTTTCAGGTTGCACCGGCTGCAAAAAGCCCAGCTGGACACGGGATGGCGGCGCGAGTGCGATCGCGCTCTGCCCGCGGGCGCCGCGCGATCCGGCAGTGCCGGCATCGCTTTTAATTTTATAATCCAGTGCAGCCAGCAGCGCGCCCATGCGGTTGGGGATGGTATCGCCCTTCTTGGGAAAATCGTCGCGCTGATAATCCTTAAGCGTTTCAACCAGCCCTTCAATTGCCACGTTGTCGATTATATCGTCCAGGCGCGCGCGCCTTTCAGGTTCAACAATTTTCACTATGCCATACGTCCCTTTTTTGCCATTTTCGTCCGGCAGAGTGTCTTTGTGCCCCGGGCCTGCCGCGCAGTGGGTGAAGTTGCGCGTAAATAACCGCGCGGTTGAGATCGGCTGGTTGAAATAGTTGAGCAGATCGCCTCCCTGAAAGGTGAATTTAGCGAAATCATGAATATTGAAAGCGTCGACGCTCTCGGAAATAGCGCGCTTGCCGTTACGATAGGCGTCGGAAATGCTGCCGCCTTCGAAAAATTGTAAAGCAACATGAGAGTATTGCGGATCCTGATATAATTCCCGCAATCGCTTATGCGCGCCATGAATAAAGCCGCGTGCCGCCATCATGCCCGCCCGCCGTGTGTTATCGCTGTGGGCGATTTGCACCTGCTGCGTTTTGCGTCCCTCGTGATGAAAATCGGCCACCGCCTGCAGATGCGTCTGGTAAGCCCGGCTATCCAGCATGCCCTTCATAATCCCGGTGACATTCTGCATGGTTTCGGGATCTTCGAACAGCGGAACGATGCCAAGCAGCGGACGCCTGCCGTCCTTGGCCGCCGCCATTTGGATAAACAATGCTTCGAGCGCGTTATGCGCGCCTTGGCATTCGGCCAGCACGTTATCCTTGATCATATCCGGAAACTCGCGTGCCAGCTCCATGCGCTTCAGGGTGTGATAGGTAATCGACGCTGCGTTTTCCGCGCTGTAAGGCGTGGCGGCGCTTTCATCCAATTTCGACTGCACCGCCTCACGATGCTGGCGGATGATATCGGCTGCGTCCGGACGGCTGAGGAGCTCCTCCAGCATCTCCCGCTTGCGCTCCATGTAATTATCGGCTCCGGGATGCTCTTTCTCCTCTTTTAACAGCGCGTTATATTCCGGCAGCAGGAACCCCACCACGCGTTCGTATTGGTCAGCCGTCTCACGGTATTCGATTTTGCCGAAGCCGAAGCCGAACGTACGCGCCCGGCGGATAAGCGATAGCAGCTCGCGCCTGGCTGGTTCCGGCGTCTCCGGAGCATCGTAAGCGGCGGTTAAGTCCGCGATGAAAGCCTGGGGCGGATGCACCTCGGCAATAGCCCGCATACATGAATCAAAAACCGTTGGCTCCAAGAATGAGGTTTTGGTCGTTGCGCGGCCGAGATTATTACAGATTATTTCTAACTCGCCCGTCTTCTCCTTTATGGTGTGCAGAAGGGTTTGCAGCTCGCTATGGCCCGGCATAAGGCTGCAGATTTCGCTTAGGGAATCTTGATAGGCTTGCATGGCTGCACAACGGTGCAGCGCTACTGCCTGAAGCGTGTTCCCCGAAAAAATGTTATAATTTCCGTCTTTGTCCCCTGCCGAACCCCATGAGCCCAATACTAATTTGAGGTTGAGCGCCGCTGGATTATATTTTTGGTTCTTACTCTGGGCATATCCATTCAGCTCATGATCAAACCGCTCATAAACCGCGGGCAAGTCATCATAAATATTGCGCAGGAAATAAAGCATCATCTCCGTTTCCTCACGCACCGTGAAGTTCACCGGATTTTTCTTTTCATCGAGCTTTAAAAGCGGCTCTTTCATGAAGGCGGCTAATGCTGTCATCATTTCATCGGCGTGTGCATCTCCGTGGTGTTGACAGGCGCGTAAAGCCATGCCAAGTCGCCGCTGAGCCTTCATGGATTTCAGTTGATTCGTATTCGTGGGATGCGCCGTCATGGTGACTTCGAAAACGGGCTTATTCAGCCGTTCCATCGCGGCATCGATGGAGCCGTTGGAGCCGTTTAAAGAATCAAGAAATTCTTTAATACTTCCCGGCACCGGCTGGTCCGCATCGCGTTTCGTATCGAAAAACCGCTCACGCGCCAGCAAGGCGCTTAGGGCATACAGGTGGCCCATCTTGCTATACGCCTCTAAAAACAAGGGGCGTTGTTCGGGCGTGAGCGACCC
>JAFATP010000005.1 GCA_019243895.1 Alphaproteobacteria bacterium | reverse complement strand
CAGCGCATTTTGCCGGGGCGCTTCAGGAAGAACTTGCCGCCCGCCAGCGAGCCGTCCGGGGCCACTTGCGTGAAATCCGCGACGATGGTGGTGATGCCGTTGAGGTAGTCTTCCACCCGCTTCAGCGATTCGCCATGCGGGACGGCGGCATCGGCGGCATCGGCGGCATCAGAAGACAGAGGATATAGAAAAGCGCACAGCCATAAGACCAGGACAAGAATCATGCCCCGGCCCGCCTTTCGTGTTCCGGCTTTTATCGTTTGTCTCACGCGCTCTCCCGCACCAGCACCTCGCGCTTGCCCACATGGTTGGCGGGGCTGACGACGCCCTCGCGCTCCATGCGCTCGATCAGGGTGGCGGCGCGATTATAGCCTATTTTCATACAGCGTTGCAAATAACTGGTGGAGGCCTTGCGGTCGCGCGCCACGATGGAAACCGCCTGGTCATACATTTCGTCGCGCTCGCCTTCCTCGCCCGGTATGGCTTCCTCGTCCTCTTCCTGCGTCGCTTCCTCAATATAGGAGGGCTCGCCCTGCAGCCTTAAGTGCGCCACCACCTCGGCCACCTCGCGATCGGACACCAGCGGGCCGTGCACGCGCGTGATGCGTCCGCCGCCCGCCATGTAGAGCATGTCACCCTGGCCCAGCAGCTGTTCGGCGCCCTGCTCGCCGAGGATGGTGCGGCTGTCAATGCGGCTGGTCACCTGGAAGCTGATGCGCGTGGGGAAGTTGGCCTTGATCACCCCGGTGATCACATCCACGCTGGGGCGCTGCGTGGCCATGATCAGGTGGATGCCCGCGGCGCGCGCCATCTGCGCCAGGCGCTGGATGGAGGATTCGATGTCCTTGCCCGCCAGGATCATCAGGTCCGCCATTTCATCCACGATGACCACGATGTAGGGCAGCTCCATCATATCCAGCGGCATTTCCTCCATCACCGGCTGGCCGGTTTCCACGTCAAACCCCGTCTGCACGCGGCGGGAAAGCTGCTTGCCGCGCGCCTTGGCCTCGCGGATGGCCTTGTTATAGCCGTCGATGTTGCGCACGCCGAGATTGGACATCAGGCGGTAACGGTTTTCCATTTCCTTTACCGTCCATTTCAGCGCCACCACCGCCTTGCCGGATTCCGTCACCACCGGCGTCAGCAGATGCGGGATGCCGTCATAGCCGGAAAGCTCCAGCATCTTGGGATCGATCATAATGAACTTGCATTCGTCCGGCGTCAGCCGGTAGGCCAGCGAGAGAATCATGGTGTTAATGGCCACCGATTTGCCCGACCCCGTGGTGCCCGCCACCAGCAGATGCGGCATACGTGCCAAATCCACCACCACCGGGCTGCCGCCGATGTCTTTGCCCAGCGCCAGCGGCAGCCGCGCTTCATTGGTTTCGAAGGCATCGCTTTCCAGCATCTCGCGCAGATAAACGGTTTCGCGCTGCGCATTGGGTAGCTCTATGCCGATGGCGTTCCTGCCGGCGATGACGGCAATGCGCGCCGAAACCGCGCTCATGGAACGGGCGATATCGTCCGAAAGCCCGATGACGCGAGAAGATTTGGTGCCTGCCGCCGGTTCCAGCTCATAAAGCGTCACCACCGGGCCGGGGCGGATTTCGGTGATCTGGCCGTTGACGCCGAAATCCCGCAGCACCGTTTCCAAAAGCCGCGCATTCTGTTGCAGCGCCGCCTCATTCATGCCGCTTCTTCGCTTCTGCCCGGGTGATGACAGCAGGGAAAGCGAGGGCAGGGCATAATCTCCTTTCGGCAGCGCCAGCGAGCCCTGGCTGCGCGGCGCAGGCCTGGGGGCAGGCTTGGCGGCGGCGCGGGCAACCCTGCGGCGGGGCGGGCGGGCGGCCTCCTCTTCCTCTTCTTCATTCTCCTCTTCTTCTGCCTCGTCCTCCGCGTCCGTCTGCCAAAAAGCCAGCCGGTGCCACGTGCGCCAATACCAGGGGAGGTCCTCTGCGTCATCGCCGTAATATTCCAGCATTTCCTCCATCGATTCCCCCTCATCCACCGACCGCCCGCCATGCCAGACGCGCAGCCGCAGGACCAGCGCAGCCCCCAGCGCATAGGCCAGCATGGCGGCGTGCCGCACGCTGCGCACCAGCATCCGCCACTCCGTGGCCGTCATGCCGAATGCCAGGGCGCTGCACATCACCGCGAAGGCGGAAAGAAAAACCAGGAAAAACACATTGCCGAACCAATGACGGGCGCCGTCATGCAGCAGCGTGCCCACCGCGCCGCCCAGCCCGCTGGTGATCGGCCACGGCACCGGTTTATGAACGGAAGCGAGCAGGGCGCTGAGCAGTACCATGGCGCAAAGCAACATGGTGGCCCGCAACCACAGGTGAAACACCGGCCGGCCCGACAGCAGCTTGATGCCCCATGACAGCGGCACCAGCACCAGCAAGGCGCTGGCCAGACCGAGAATCTGCAGCGTAAGATTGGCAAGGATGGCCCCGGCATACCCCCCGGCATTATGCACCGCGCCGGGCGTGGCATGGTTCAGGGAGGGATCTGCCGCGTGATAGGTGAGAAGGCTTAGGCTGAGGTAAAACGCCAGGCACACCAAGGCAAACCCGCCAAGCCGGATGAGAGGGCTGCGGGGAGCATGCGTGCGGACGGAGGTGCGGGCAGCCATCGGATGCGGTTAACTCACGAATTACCGCACCATAGCAAAAACCGGGCGTTGCACCAATAGGGAAGTTAAACGGCGCTTGAGCGGGGCGTTTGTCACCAGATCTTAACTTTATCTAAAAGATTGATGATATAGGATCATGGCATTGATCCATTCCAGCCTGCCGGGCTTGTTAAAACATTGCTTGTTGAAGCGACCCAGCCTGCAATACCGTCGCCAGCAGTCGAAATGGATACGTTTAAGAAAGGGGAGCCGAGCCCTGATGCGGGCCTAAAGGTTTGATATGCTGTCGATAGACTTTCGCTTGCAGCCCCGAGCAAAAGAATCCATATGATCCTTAGTATCCAGCCCGCCGGAAAAGATCATGCCTCAGCGCGAGCCACCACGCCGCACCAGTGACATCCTAAGGGAGATCTCCCATCGTCCGGGTGTGGGCGCGCTGACGCTGCGCCAGGTGCTGGATCAGCTGGATGACCGCGCCGCCGGGCTTTTCATTCTGATCTTCGCGCTGCCGGCCACCATACCCATTCCAGGCTTCGGCGGCTCCCTCATCACCAGCCTGCCGATTGCATTGATGGGCCTGCGCATGGTGCTAGGCAAAACGCCGATCTGGCTGCCGGATCGTCTTGCTTATCGCCAGTTTTCCCCAGCCTCCATGGCGCTGCGGATAGAGCGTTATATGCCGATCCTCTACCGGCTGGAACATTACCTGACGCCGCGCATGGGCTGGGTGTGCTCGCGGCGCATGGACCGGGTGCTGGGCGCGCTGTTCCTGCTGCTTTCCTGCATCAGCGCGTTGCCGGTGCCAGGCGGCAACTTCCTGCCGGGCATTGCCATGGTGCTGATGGCCGTCGGCATGATGGAAAAAGATGGGCTCTTCGTGCTGTGCGCCATCCTCTTTGCGCTGGTGTGCCTGGTGCTGATGCAGCCTTCCGCCACGGCGGCGCTGGCGGGATATTTCGTGCGCGCCCGGCAAGCTTTGCCTTGAGCGAAGCCTGCTTCATCCTTATATATTAAACCGGCTGGCGGCGGGCGGGGCAGCCGCGAACCCGGTCAGGTCGGAAACGAAGCAGCCGTAGCGGAATGCGCTCCGGGTCGTCGCCAGTCCTTCAGCAGACAGGTTGTAGATCACAGATTACAGCTATGTTCCGCCGAAGCTGTAACCTCTAACCTGCAAGCTTAAGATTCTCCATGGAATACCGCGTTCTCGCCCGCAAATACCGCCCCGCCGTCTTTGCCGATCTGATCGGCCAGGAGGTGCTGGTGCGCACTTTCGCCAACGCCATCGCCACCGGGCGCATTCATCACGCCTTCGTGCTGACCGGCATTCGCGGCATCGGCAAGACCACCACCGCGCGCCTGATCGCCCGCGCGTTGAACTGTATCGGGCCGGACGGCAACGGCGGCCCCACCGTTTCGCCCTGCGGCGTCTGCACCCATTGCACGATGATTGCCGAATCCCGCCATCCCGACGTGCCGGAGATGGACGCCGCCAGCCGCACCGGCGTGGGCGACATTCGCGATCTGATCGATACCGTGCAATATGCGCCGTCGTCCGCGCGCTATAAGATTTACATCATCGACGAAGTGCACATGCTCTCCGCCTCGGCGTTCAACGCCTTGCTGAAGACGCTGGAAGAGCCCCCGCCGCACGTAAAATTCATCTTCGCCACCACCGAGGCCCGGAAAATTCCCGTCACCATCCTTTCGCGCTGCCAGCGCTTCGATCTGAAGCGGGTGGGCACCGAGGTGCTGGCGGCGCACTTAAACGCCATCGCGCAGAAGGAAGGCGCGCGGCTGGCGCCTTCCGCACTCACGCTGCTGGCGGCCAGCGCGGAGGGCTCAGTGCGCGACGGGCTTTCGCTGCTGGACCAGGCCATCGCGCATCAGGCGCAGGGCGGCGGGGACATCAGCGAGGAGGAGGTGCGCGCCATGCTGGGTCTGGCGGATCGCAGCCAGGTGGTGGCGCTGTTCACGCTGCTGGCGCAGGGCGAGGTGGCTGCGTGCCTGGCCCAGCTGCGCGCGCTGCATGAGGCGGGGGCCGATGCGCTGATGGTGTTGCAGGATCTGCTGGAATTCACGCATTTCGTAACGCGGCTGAAGCACGTGCCGGCGCTGGAAAAGGACATCGCCTATGCCGAACATGAGCGCAAGGCCGCCGCCGAGCTGGCGGGAGCGCTTTCCGTGCCGGTGCTGGCACGGCTCTGGCAGATGCTGCTGAAGGGGCTCGCCGAGGCGCGCCGGGCGCCGCTGCCCGTGGCCGCGGTGGAGATGGTGCTGGTGCGCGCCGCCTATGCCGCCGAATTGCCGACGCCGGCCGAAGCCCTGCGCGCGCTGGAAAAAAAAACTGAGCCGCCTGCCGCCGCCACTGCGCCGGCCGCGGACATCCCCCCGGTGGAGAGTTTTGCCGATGCGGTGGCCGCGCTGGAGCGCGCCAGGGAAATGCTGCTGGCCAGCCAGTTGCGCCAGTTCGCCGCCGTGGTATCCTTTAAGCCGGGCGCGCTGTGCCTGGCCATGCGCATGACCACCGGCAGGGATTTCACCTCCCGCCTCGCCGCCGCGCTTTGGCGCGCCACCGGCCTGGAATGGAGCGTGACGCTGGCGGAAACGGCGGATTCACCCACCTTGCATGAGCAGGAAATGGCGCGTAAAGAAAAGCAAAAGCAGGAAGCGGCGGCGCACCCGCTGGTGGAAAGCGTGCTGCGCCAGTTTCCCGGCGCGGAGATCATTGAAGTTAAAGAAACGGCTTAACAGGAGAAAAGCGAATGAATTTGCAGAAAATGCTGAAACAGGCCCAGGAGATGCAGAGCAAGATCACCGAAGTGCAGTCGCGCCTGGAGGCGGAGTCTTATGAAGGCCAGTCCGGCGGCGGCATGGTGAAGGTGAGCATCAGCGGCAAGGGACTGGCGCAGAAAGTGACCATCGACGACAGCCTGATGGCGGTCAGCGAGAAGGAGATGCTGGAGGATCTGATAGTGGCGGCGTTTAACGACGCCAATACGCATCGAGAGGGAAATTTCAGCGAGCAGATGAGCAAGATTACCGCCGGGCTGCCCTTGCCGCCCGGGTTTAAGTTGCCCGTGTAAATGCCTGGTCAGGCTGGTTTATGCAGATTTCGTCCATCGACACCCTCATCCAGCATTTCGCCAGGCTGCCGGGCTTAGGCCCGCGCTCGGCGCGCCGCCTGGTGCTGCATCTGATCCGCCAGCGCGAACGCGCGCTGCCGCCGCTGATCGCCTCCCTGCAGCAGGTGCTGGAAACCATCCGCGCCTGCGGCGTATGCGGCAACCTGGATGTGCAGAGCCCTTGCCATCTCTGCGCCGATCCCCGGCGCGACGGGGCATTGCTGTGCGTGGTGGAGGAGGTGGGGGATTTATGGGCCATCGAGCGCTGCCATCTGTATAAGGGCCGCTATCACGTGCTGGGCGGCACGCTTTCGGCGATGGACGACCGCGGCCCGGAAAAGCTCAACGTGGAAACCCTGGTGGCGCGCGCCGCGCAGGGCGTGGTGAAAGAGGTGATCCTCGCCACCAACGCCACCGTGGAGGGACAGACCACCGCGCACTACCTCACCAACCGGCTGAAGGATTTCGGCGTGGAGATTTCCCGGCTGGCTCAAGGCATTCCCATGGGCGGCGAACTGGATTACCTGGATGATGGCACGCTCGGTGCAGCGCTTTCGGCGCGGCTGCCGTTCTAGGCGAGGATTCGAAAATTCGAGGATCCGATAAAGAAATATCGGGTGACTCTGCACTGAAAATGATTTTTACTTATCGAGTCCTCGAATTCTCGCATCGCTATGCCCCTTTTCCCCCTCGCGCTAACCCTGCTGATGCTGATCGCGCTCGGCTACGACATGCACCGCTATCTCATCCCCAACTGGATCTCGGCGATGGTGCTGGCGCTTTACGTGGTGTTCCTGGCGCTTTCCCCCGCGCACGTGGAATGGAAATGGGCGCTGGCCGCCTTCGCCGGGGTGTTCGTGCTGGGCTATATCATGTTCGCGTTGAAATGGCTGGGCGGCGGCGATGTGAAGCTGATGGCGGTGTGCGCCTTATGGACCGGTATTAAAGCACTGCCGGAATTCCTGTTCGGCATGGCGCTGCTGGGCGGGTTATTGTCGCTGGGGCTTATCCTGTTGCGCCAACTCCTGCCGTGGGTGTTCCCGGCACAGGCGGCCAACGGCACGCTGCCGCGCCTGCTCACCAAGGACGCCCCGGTGCCGTACGGCGTGGCGATTGCCGCCGGTTTTCTGCTGGTTTTGTGGCGCGGCCTGTTGCCGGGCATAGGATTATAATTCTGAAGCGACGCTAGC
>JAFATP010000296.1 GCA_019243895.1 Alphaproteobacteria bacterium | reverse complement strand
TTCTCAATGGAGCAGACGATGATGCAGTTGTCGTTTTTATCGCGCACCACCTCCATTTCGAATTCCTTCCAGCCGAGCACTGATTCATCGATCAGCACTTCGCCGATGGGCGAGGCTTCCAGGCCGCTGGCGACGATGGATTCGAACTCCTCGCGGTTATAGGCGATGCCGCCGCCGGAGCCGCCCAGCGTGAAAGACGGGCGGATGACGGCGGGAAGGCCCACGCGCGCAAGAGCGGCCCGCGCTTCGTCCAGCGAGCGCACAACGGCGTTTTTCGGCACTTCCAGGCCGATCTTCTGCATCGCCTCATTGAAAAGCTGCCGGTCTTCCGCCTTGTTGATGGAATCCAGCTTGGCGCCGATCAGCTCCACGCCGTATTTCTCCAGCACCCCGCTTTCCGCCAACGCCTTGGCGCAGTTGAGCGCTGTCTGCCCGCCCATGGTGGGCAGCAGCGCATCCGGCCGCTCCTTTGCAATGATCTTCTCCACGAATTCCGGCGTGATCGGCTCAACATAGGTGGCGTCCGCCAGCTCCGGGTCCGTCATGATGGTGGCGGGGTTGGAATTCACCAACACCACGCGGTAGCCCTCGCTTTTCAGCACCTTGCACGCCTGCGAGCCGGAATAGTCGAACTCGCACGCCTGGCCGATGACGATGGGGCCCGCGCCGATGATGAGAATGGAGGAGATGTCGGGGCGTTTAGGCATTTGCAGGATTCGGGATTCGGCATTCAGAAATGGCCGCGCGTCGCAACTGGCTTGTGAGTCCGTAAAGCCCTTCTTTCGGAAAAGTGCCGGTTAGCCTGTAAATTCTTACTACCAGCGCTCGTGCCTTTCTCCACACTTCCAAATCCCGATAACTTTTGATCGTCATGAGCAGTTTCTTTCCTGAATCCTGGATCCTGAATCCTGAATCCTTTCTTCCATCATTGTTACAAACTCATCAAACAGATACTGGCTGTCATGCGGGCCGGGGGAGGATTCGGGGTGATATTGCACGGCGAATACCGGCTTGTCGGTGAGTCGGAAGCCCTCCAGGCAGCCGTCGAACAGCGATACGTGCGTGGCTTGCGCGTTTTGCGGCAGGCTTTCCGCCATCACCGCGAAGCCATGGTTCTGGCTGGTGATTTCCACCGTGCCGGTGAGCATGTTTTTCACCGGGTGATTCACGCCGCGATGCCCCTGATGCATCTTGCTGGTTTTTCCGCCGAGCGCCAGCGCCAGCAGCTGATGGCCCAGGCAGATACCGAAGATGGGCACGCCGCTTGCCACCAGCCTGCCCAATACCGGCGTTGAATAGGTGGAAACCGCCGCGGGGTCGCCGGGGCCGTTGGAAAGAAAGATGCCGTCCGGCTTCAATGCGAGAATCTGCTCGGCGCTGTATTTCGCGGGCACCACCGTGACCTTGCAGCCGCGCTCGGCCAGCGAACGCAGGATGTTCAGCTTCTCGCCGTAGTCGATGGCGACGACATGGTAGGATTCAGGATTCAGGATTCGGGATTCGAAAGAGGGATGCCACGTGCCCTCCGTCCACACATAAGGATTTTTGGAAGTCACGCTGCTGGCAAGATCCAGCCCTTCCATGAGCGGTAATTCTGCCAGCATCCGCGCTATCGTCTGCGCCTGAATCCTGAATTCTGAATCCTGAATCCCGAAGATCGCCGCATTCTGCGCCCCTTTCATGCGAATGTGACGGGTGAGGGCGCGCGTATCCACGCCGCAAATGCCGGCAATCTTATGCTCTTTCAGCCAGGCGTCCAACGGCTCGGTGGCGCGGAAGTTCGAAGGCGGCGTCGGGCGCTCCCGCACCACCAGCCCGCGCGCGTGGGGAAGGTGGGCTTCCAAATCTTCAGGGTTGCAGCCGACATTGCCGATATGCGGAAAGGTGAAGGTGATAATCTGCCCCGCATAGGAAGGATCGGTGAGCACTTCCTGGTAACCGGTCATGCCGGTATTAAAACATAATTCGCCCAGGGCAGGACCTTCCGCCCCGATCGCCTCCCCGTGAAACGCCGTGCCATCTGCCAGCAGAAGGCAGGCATCCGCACGCGCAGAAGAGGCCATGTTCATAAATTAAATGTACCCACCGGACAAAATTCGCATTGCTATAAGCGAGTTTGCAAGGCGCGTCAAGCGCTATGCAGCGCTATTTATACTCGATTTCCAGCACCTCGTAAGACCGGCCACCCTTGGGCGTGACCACTTCCACGCTGTCGCCTTTCTTTTTGCCGATCAGCGCCCGGGCGATGGGCGCGGTGACGGAGATCAGCCCCGCCTTGATATCCGCCTCATATTCGCTGACGATCTGATAAGTGACTTCCTCTTCGCTTTCCTCATCCACCAGCCGCACCGTGGCGCCGAATTTGATGCTGTCGCCGCCGAGGTTTTTCACATCGATCACCTCGGCGCGGGAAATTTTATCCTCCAGCTCCTTGATGCGGCCCTCGATGAATCCCTGCCGCTCGCGCGCGGCGGCATATTCGGCATTTTCCGAAAGATCGCCGTGCGCGCGCGCCTCGGCGATGGCCTGGATCACGGCGGGGCGCTCCACGGCCTTAAGCTGTTTAAGCTCGGATTCCATGCGGGAAAAACCAGCGTCGGTGATGGGAATTTTATTCATAGGAACCTTCGTTCGATTGCACCGTATATCTTTTGCACTTCGTGCGTTGGGGGTAAGAACCCAAACCCTCCGCGGCGCGCCGCGCGGTCGCGCGGTGAATGGCAACTTTTCACATGCGATAGGTATAACACATAAACTAAGGCTATGCAGCATGCATGAAATAGCTATTATTGGCAATTAACTATCGCCTAATGAATGGTATGCGCAATTATTGCTGCCGGGAATGCGCGTGACGGCACACTCTCCCACTTCGGGTCTTTTCCTCTACCGCTCCCGGCTCCTCGTGGGCCTCTGTATCGTTACGGGGTTGATCGTGCGCTGGCTGTGGCTCGGCAGCGCTTACATGAATCCCGATGAAGCCTGGCATATCGATATTGCAGGGCAAGATTCTCTGCGCAGGGTGATTGCCTATAATTTCGCCGAAAGCGCGC
>JAFATP010000090.1 GCA_019243895.1 Alphaproteobacteria bacterium | reverse complement strand
CCGTCCATATTTTCGTGGTGACGAAGAATTCCTTGCGCGAGATGGCGGAACCGGTAATGGCGCGACCCACCTCGGCTTCATTTTCATAAATCTGCGCAGTGTCGATGTGCCGGTAGCCGATCTCGATGGCCGCCCGCACCGCGCGCTCGCATTCATTGCCTTGCAGCTGCCAGGTGCCAAAACCCAGCGCCGGAAGCTTCGCGCCCTGCATATCCAGATATTTCATGACGGAACACTCGACCGGGATAAATTTTATCGCATAGGGGTTTTATATAAAGAAACTATCCGCTACTCGTCCCGCCATTTGATCGAGCAGCCGATGCTCGGCGCTTGAACGGCGGGAGCGCGGCCGGATTCCGCCACTTGCTTCATCGCTTCGAACAATTCGCGCTTGCCGCCTTCCGTGCGCTGCATTCCCGAAGCATCCAGCCGCCCGCGATAGTGCAGAATCAGGCCGGCATCGAAGCCGAAGAAATCCGGTGTGCATACCGCGCCGTAGGCCTTGGCCACTTCCTGGGTTTCGTCAATCACGTAGGGAAAGGAAAACCCGTGCTGCCCGGCGAAAGCAATCATGCGGTCGAAGGAATCCTCCGGGTAATTCGCCACATCGTTGGACATGATGGCAATGGAGCCGATGCCGTAAGCTGCAAGCTCCGCGGCATCGCGCGCGATCTTGTCTGCCACTGCCTGCACGAACGGGCAATGATTGCAGATGAACATCACCACCAGCCCCTTCGGGCCTTTGGCCTCCTTCAGGGAATAGATCCTGCCGTCGGTGGCTTTCAGCCGGAAATCCGGGGCGCGCCAGCCGGCTTGCGCGGGGGGTGTATGCAATGCGGGCATAATTGCTCCTTCTGATGACAGGAGACTATAATCCCGGGCGGCATGGCCCGGCAAGCGCGATCGGCTATGCCGCCGGTACGCCGATGGCCTTGTACAGGTTGACCAGATAGTTCAGCCGCAGCGCCTGCGCGGCGATGACGTCGCTCTGGGATGCATGGTATTGCTGCTCGGCGGCCAGCACCTCCAGGAACGAGGCGATGCCGCGATGGTATCGCTCATACGCCAGGGACAGCGCCTGCGCCGCGCTGTCAGACGCCGCCGCCAGCAGCGCGATGCGCCGGTTCTCCTTGGCGACGTTGGAAAGCGCCGTTTCAATCTCGGCGAACGCGGCCAGCACGGTGCGCCTATATTGCTGGAACGCCTGAAGCTGGCGCGCATCGGCCTGGGCGATCTGCCCTTCGATGCGCCCGAAATTCAGCAGCGGCGCGGCGGCATCGGCGCCGACGGACCATACGCGGCTGGTGGTGCTGAGCGTGCTGATGCTGATATGCTGCACGCCGAACAGCGCCGAAAGCGACAGCTTCGGGAAAAGCTCGGCAATCGCCGCGCCTTGAAGCGCGGTCGCCGCCGCCAGCTCCCGCTCCGCCGCCTGCACGTCCGGCCGGCGGCGGATGATCTCGGCCGGCGCCGCCAGCGCGGGAATGGCGAGCGGCTGCGGCAGGGCTTGCGGCGGCTGAAGTTCATCGTTCACCGCGCCCGCCGGTTCGCCCAGCAGCACGGAGAGCCCGTAGCCGACGGCCGCGCGCTGGCGCTCCAGCTCCGGCACACGGGCCGCCGTTGCCTGATAAAGGCTCTGTGACTGCAAGGCCTGCAAGCGGCTGGCGGTGCCCGCCTCGCGCTTTTTCTCGATTAACTTAAAGCTGCTTTCCTGCGCCTCGGCGATGCTGCGGATGAACTCCTCCTGCTGCTGCAGCTGCCGCCATGCGATGTAATTATTCGCCACGTCGCCCGCCAGCGTCAGCCGCACGCTGCGTAAATCCGCCTCGCGCGCTGCCGACGTGGCATCGGCCGCCTCCACCCGGCGCTGCGTGCCGCCGAAAATATCCAGCTCCCAGGCAGCGGCGATATCCGCCTCGCCGGTGTTCATCGGCTTGGTGAGCAGCGGGATGCCGGGAATGAGCTGATCCTTGGCGCGGTCGGCCTTCGCCTCGGCCTCCACCTGCGGATACAGCGCCGAGGCCGCCTCCTGTTTCACCGCACGTGCTTCCAGGATGCGCAGCTCGGCGATTTTCACCTCCTGATTATGCGCCAGCGCCCGCTCCACCAGCGCGTCCAGCTGGGCATCGTTGAACGCTTTCCACCATTGCGCCGCGGCGGGCGGCGCGGGCGCTTCCGCCGGCGCTTCCGGTTGCGCGCGCCACAGCTTCGGCAGTTCCAGGGCGGGCTCGATATAATCCGCGCCCATGGTGCAGCTGGCAAGCGTAAGCAGAAGCACGTGGCATACTCTCTTCATGGCTATTCCAACCTCCGGCTGAATGTCCATGCCGCGGCGGAAAGCGTGAGCACGGCGATGACCGCCATCGGCCAGGTGTGCCCCAGCACCTCCAGCGCGGGCATGTCCTTCAGGAACACCCCTTTGACGATGATGAGAAAATGGCGCAGCGGCATCAGCCAGCTGACGGGCTTCAGCCATTCCACCATGTTCTCCACCGGCGTGGCATAACCGGAAAGCAGCATGGTGGGCAGCATGAACACGAAAATGGCGAGGTTGGCCTGCTGCTGCGTGTGGGAGAGCGAGGAGATGAACAAGCCGACGCCGATGATGGCGGTGACGAACACGACCATGCTGAAATAGAACATCAGCAGCGAGCCGGTGAAAGGCACCCGGAACAGCAGGATCGCCAGGATCATGATGAAGGTGGTTTCGCCGATGCCGATGATCAGCGCGGGCACCGCCTTGCCCACCAGGATCTGCCACGGTTCCAGCGGGGAAACCAACAGCTGGTCGAACGTGCCCATCTCGCGCTCGCGTGCCACCGATAGTCCGGTGATCATCAGTCCGAGAATCATGCTCAGGATGGCCACCAGGCACGGCACGTTATACATCACGTAATCGAGGCTGGGATTGAACCAGGCGCGAAACACCGTCAATGCCTGCGGCCCGGCGGCGACGCCGCGCATTTTCAGGATGTCGGCGTTGAAATCCTGCACGACGGCGGTGACATATCCGGCGACGATCTGGCCGGAATTGGATTTGCGCCCGTCGATGATCATCTGCACGGTGGCCGTGCCGGTTTCCGCCCTGCGCGAGAAATCCGGCTGGAATTGCAGCGCCGCGATGGCCTGCTCCGTATCCACCGCTTGCTTCACTTCCTCTCCGCTATAAACATAGGTGAGGCGATCGAAATAAGGCGCGCCCCGGAGGCGGCCGATCAGCTCGCGCGAATACCAGCCGGAATCCTGATTGTAAATGGCGATGGGAATGTGCTTCACCTCCAGCGTCGCCGCGTGCGACAGCACCAGCAACTGGATGATGGGCGGCGCCACCAGCGCGATGCGGATTTTCTTGTCGTGCATCACCGCCAGCGTCTCCTTGACGATGAGTGCTCTGATGCGGTGCCACATGCCCATGCTCAATCCAGCCGTTTCACGCTGCGCCGCGCGGTGAGCACCAGCAGCACCGCGGCGATGGCCAGCATCGCCAGGAGATTGGGAAGGAACAGCGCCCATACATCGCCGGTGAGGAACACCGTTTGCAGGATGGCCACGAAATAACGCGGCGGCAGCGCATCCGCCAGCAGCCGCAGCGGCAGCGGCATGGAATGAATCTCGAACAGAAAGCCCGAGAGGATGAAGGCGGGCAGGAACGAGGCCATGGTGGCCACCTGAATGGCCACGAACTGGCTGCGCGCCGAGGTGGAGATCAGCAGCCCCTGCCCTAGCGACGCCAGCAGGAACACCGAGCCGGAAAGCAGCAGCGCCGCCATGGAGCCGCGGAACGGCACGCCGAACAGAAACACCGACAGCACCACGCACAGCAGCATCGAGCCGAGGCCGAGCAGGAAATACGGCACCATCTTGGCGATGATCATTTCATGAATGCGGATGGGCGTGGCCATCATCGCTTCCATGGTGCCGCGTTCCCACTCCCGCGCGATCACCATCGCCGTCAGCAAGGTGCCGATCATCGCCATGATGACGGAAATGGAGCCGGGCAGCAGCGCGTCGCGGCTTTTCAGCCCGGTGTTGAACCACACGCGCGGCTCCGCGCTCACCGGCGGCGCCGCTTCCTTCCCCTGCTCGCGCGCCCGGGCCGCCAGCCAGTCGGCCAGCGTGCCCTGCGCATAGAACTGCACGAAATTGGCGGTGTTGGCTTCCGCGCCGTCCGCCAGCACCTGCACCTGCGCCTCCTCGCCCGCGCGCAGCTTTCTGCTGAAATCCTGCGGGATCACCACCACCCCGCGCAGGCGGGCGGCCACCATATCCTCCTGCACCCGGTGCCGGTCGGTGGCAAGCACGGCGCTGAAATAGCGCGAGCGTTCGAACGCATAGGCCAGGCTCAGCGCCTCCGGGGCCGCGTCTTCCAGCACCACCCCGATTTTCAGCGTATTCACATCCAGCGAAACGCCGTAGCCGAACAGGAACATCATCAGCAGCGGCAGCACCAGCGCCACCAGGATGCTGCTCGGGTCGCGCCATACCTGGAGCATCTCCTTGCGCAGAAAGGCATAGAAACGCGGCATGGAAAACCCCGGCGCATGGAATTTTCTTCTCATGCCGCCTCCGCCCGGTTTTCCGCCTCGTCGAAGCGCCGCACCAGCGCCACGAACGCATCCTCCAGCGTGGGGTCCGCCAACTCGCGGCTGCGCACGCGCCGCTTCAGCGATTCCGGCGTGCCGCTGGCAATGCTCTCCCCCCGATAAATCAGCGCGATGCGGTCGCAATACTCGGCCTCGTCCATGAAATGTGTGGTCACCATGATGGTGATGCCCTTCTCCACCATGCCGTTGATGTGCATCCAGAACTCGCGGCGGGTGATGGGGTCCACCCCGGAAGTCGGCTCATCCAGGAAAAGCACGTCCGGCTCATGCATGACGGCGCAGGCGAGGCTCAAGCGCTGCTTGAAGCCCAGCGGCAGCAGATCCGCGTTGGTGGCAAGATACGGGTCAAGCGCGAAAATATGCACCATGTCGGCGATCTTGCGTTTCGCCTCCCCGCCCGAAAGGCCGTAAACGCCGCAGAAAAATTCCAGGTTCTGCTTCACGCTGAGCTCGCCGTATAGAGAGAATTTCTGCGCCATATAGCCGATGCGCTCACGCGCCGCCGAGGTGGAGGTTTTTAAATCGAAGCCGGAAACCAGCGCGCTTCCCTCCGTGGGCTGAATCAGGCCACACAGCATCTTAAACGTGGTGGATTTGCCCGCGCCGTTCGGCCCAAGCAGGCCGAAAATCTCGCCGCGCTGCACCGCGAAGGTGATGTTGTGCGCCGCCGTGAACTCGCCGAAGCGCTTGGTGAGGCGCTTGGCTTCGATGGGCGGGGTCTCATCCGTTTTTTCATGGATGCGCTGCGCCAGCGCGGATGTGGCCGCCGGCCCGCCGCCCAGAATATCGATGAATGCATCCTCGAAACGCGGCTTGACGGGTGTCAGCGCCACGCCGACATTTTCCGGCGCGGCATCCGCCGCCAGCACCACGCGCACGCTTTCCCCCTGGATGACGCCGTCAATCACGGCACGGCGCTTCAGCAATTCCATCAGATCACGGCGGCGGTTCTCCGCATCGGTTTTAA
>JAFATP010000133.1 GCA_019243895.1 Alphaproteobacteria bacterium | reverse complement strand
GATTCAGTTAAGTGAAAGCGTTGTTTTTTTTACCCTTATTTAAGAATGGATGTGCGGAGGGTTTTGCTTTTTGCATCCGTTAACCCTATAATGCGGTCAATGCCTGCCATTGACAGTATCGACGGATTAATCGAGCAAATCAAAGCGTATGACCCCGGCGTGGACGGAGAGTTGATCCGGCGGGCGTATGCCTTTGCCGCCAAGGCGCACGGCGCGCAGAAGCGCGCGTCCGGCGAGCCGTATATCACGCACCCGCTGGAAGTGGCGGGGCTGCTTACCGAATACCGGCTGGACTCCGCCTCCATCATCACCGCGCTGCTGCACGACACGGTGGAGGATACCGGCGTTACGCTGGAGCAGGTGGAAAAGGAATTCGGCCAGGAAATCCGCGTATTGGTGGACGGCGTGACCAAGCTGTCGCGGCTGGAGGGAAAATCGGAGGACCTGCGGCAGGCGGAGAATTTCCGCAAGCTGCTGCTGGCGATGAGCGAGGATCTGCGCGTGCTGCTGGTGAAGCTGTGCGACCGGCTGCACAACATGCAGACGCTCAAATACATTAAGAGCCCGGAGAAGCGCGCGCGCATCGCGCGGGAGACGGCGGAGATTTACGCGGCGCTGGCCGAGCGCATCGGCATGCGCAATCTGAAGGAGGAACTGCAGGACCTGGCATTCGCCGAACTCTATTCGGAAGCGCGCGACTCGATCGTGAAGCGGCTGGAATTCCTGCGGGAACAGGGGCAGAACGAGGTCAACCACACCATCGCCACCATTCGGGAAAAACTCAATGAGGCGGGGCTGCCCAACGCCATTATTTACGGGCGGGAAAAAAAGCCGTTCTCCATCTGGAAGAAGATGGAACGCAAGAACATCAGCTTCGAGCAACTGTCCGACATCATCGCCTTCCGCATCATCGTGGACACGGTGGCCGAATGCTATCAGGCGCTGGGTGCCGTTCACGCCAACTGGCACACGGTGCCGGGGCAATTCAAGGATTACATCTCCACGCCCAAGAGCAACGGCTATCAGTCGCTGCATACGGCGGTGATCGGCCCCGGCCAGCAGCGCGTGGAAATGCAGATCCGCACGCATGAAATGCACAAAGTGGCCGAATACGGCGTGGCGGCGCATTGGACTTACAAGCAGGGCGCCACCAAGGCGCAGGCGCTGAAAGACGGCAAGCAGCTCAAATGGGTGCGGGAGCTGCTGGAGATTCTGGAGCAATCTGAAAATCCCGAGGAGTTTTTGGAAAACACCAAGCTGGAGATGTATCACGACCAGGTGTTCTGCTTCACGCCCAAGGGGGATATCATCGCGCTGCCCAGGGGCGCCACGCCGGTGGATTTCGCCTATGCCATCCACTCCGCCATCGGCGATACCTGCGTCGGCGCCAAGATCAACGGGCGCATCGTGCCGCTGAAGGCGCAGCTTAAAAACGGCGACCAGGTGGAGATCATCACCTCGAAAACGCAAACCCCCTCCCCCAGCTGGGAGCGCTTCGTGGTGACGGGCAAGGCCCGTTCCGAAATCCGAAAATTCGTGCGTACGCAGCAGAAAAGCGAGTATGTGAATCTGGGCAAGGCCATTCTCGCCAAGACGCTGAAAGCCGAGGGGCTGGAGCTTTCCGACAAGCTGATCGAGCCCCTGCTGCCGAAGCTGAACAAGAAGCTGGTGGAAGATGTGTATGCCGAGGTGGGCGAAGGGCTGATTACCCGCCAGGCGGTGCTGGACGCCGCGCTCGAATCCCGCAAGGCCGCTTCGACCGGCATGGGCGGGATGCTCTCCAACCTCACCAAACCGCTACGGCGCAAGGCCAAGAGCGACGGGGCGGCGCCGATGCCCATCAAGGGCCTGATCCCCGGCATGGCCATTCATTTCGCCAAATGCTGCCACCCCATTCCCGGCGACCGCATCGTGGGCATCGTCACCACCGGCAAGGGCATCACCATTCACGTCATGGATTGCGAGACGCTGGAGAATTACGCCGATTCGCCGGAGCGCTGGATCAGCGTGGCGTGGGATACCGGCAAGGAGGAATTCCCCCATATCAGCCGCATTCGCGCGCATATCAGTCATGAGCCGGCGGCGCTCGCCACGGTGACGCAGGTGATCGCCAAGGAGCTGGGCAATATCAGCAATTTGAAAATCACGCACCGCAGCACCGATTTCTTCGAGATCCTGCTGGACATCGAAGTGCGCGACACCAAGCACCTTAACAATATTATCGCTAATCTGCGCTCGCGCGAGGTGGTGCAAAGCGTGGAGCGCTGGCAGAGCTAAATACAATTGTACGGGTAACTAAGAATTAACAGGCTTCTACTAACCTTTCCATATGCCGGAGTTGCGCGGATATGATACCGTTTTAGTGCCTGCCATAGAGCGCAGCTATAAAGGCATACTAACCCTGTGCGATCAATTCCGCGCATCTGCTCTGGGTGGAATCAAACCCTTGGCAGATGCTGCCAATAACGCTGTGATCGACGCGTGGAAAGCGAAAACTATTTTTGACCGCGAATTCCGAGGAAAAGAGATTCCTGACTCTAGTGAGGAAAATCGGAAAATACTGGTAGTTGAATCAGATCACCAGATGCGGGCGCTTCAGGCCATGGAACGTCACCTGAGGCAATCGATGGAGTGGCAGAAATTAAGCAGGGCTTGCTGAACCGTGAATATGCGCAAGATCCTTCCTTGCGCCCGCGCCAGGTTAGCTTGGAAGAATATGCGGAAAATTTGGGGGAAGCGCTTCAACGCACCCCGGCGGAGCGGCGGCAAAAACAAGAAGAATTTGAGGCCGTACGTGAAAGCCAGGAGGCGATGGATGAGCATAAGCTTATTCAAAGTATAAACGGCGGAAATTTTATGGGTATAGCACAGGATGCGCTGGGTGTGATCGGTGGATTCCTTGAAACAGCCGGCCTGCGGAAGCCACGAAACCGATGGTAATAAATATGCGGCTCTGCCATCGGCGATATCGAAATAACGCTTGCGCGAGGTGGTGCAAAGCGTGGAGCGCTGGCAGAGCTGATTATTCTCCCATGTATTCCGGGAACCGGCGCTCATGGGCGGTTTTCAGTTCCGCTACCGGAATGGATTCGTCATCGAAAATCAGCGTGTCGCCGCCGGTGGCGCCCACGCATTGCAACGCCAGATTGGCCGTTTTAGCGCGGCGCATGATCTCCGCTTCATGTTCCGCCGCGGCGGCGAACAGGTAACGCGCCTGATCCTCGCCGAAAGCGGTGGCGGTTTCATCTCCGGCAGGAAGCGTCACTTCAGCCCCGACAGCGCCGGCCATGCACATCTCGGCCAGGGCCACCAGCAGGCCGCCATCCGAAAGATCATGACAGGCGGAGAGCAATCCTTCCGCGATCAGCGCGCGCACGAAATCGCCATTGCGCCTTTCCACCGGTAAATCCACCGGCGGCGGCGCGCCTTCCTCACGGCCCAGAATCTCGCGTAAATAGAGCGAGCAGCCCAGATGGCCTTTGGTTTCCCCCAGTAAAAAGATCCTCTCGCCATCCGCAAGAAACGCATTGCCGACGCGCCTGGCCACATCCTTCAGCAGTCCGACGCCGCCGATGGCGGGAGTGGGCAGAATGCTGCGGCCGGAGGTTTCGTTATACAGCGACACATTGCCGGAGACGACCGGATAGTCCAATGCGCGGCAGGCTTGCGCCATGCCTTGCAGCGCGCCGACGATCTGCCCCATCACCGCCGGCTTTTCGGGGTTGCCGAAATTGAGGCAGTTGGTGATGGCAAGCGGCACCGCGCCAACGGCAATGAGATTGCGCCAGCTTTCCGCCACCGCCTGCTTGCCGCCTTCCACCGGATCGGCGGCGCAATAGCGGGGCGTGCAGTCGGTGGTGATGGCGAGCGCCTTGCGCGTGCCGTGCACCCGCACCACCGCCGCATCGCCGCCGGGCCGGGCGATGGTGTCATTTCCCACCATGTGGTCATATTGCTCCCAGATCCAACGCTTGCTGCAGAGATCGGGGGTGGAAAGGAGGGTGAGGAGATCCGCTTTCAGGTTACAGGTTACACGTTTCAGCTTATCTCCCGCTGTAACCTGTAAGCTTTCTGCTGTCACCTTATTCAACACATACGGCCGGTCCAGCACCGGCGCTTCCTCGGAGATGGGCGCCACCGGCAAGTCAGCGCATATCTTTCCGTGCATGGTAATCACCAATCGCCCGCTATCGGTGATGACGCCGATAGGCGCAAAGGAAAGCTCCCATTTCTCGAAGATGGCGCGCGCCTGGGCTTCCTTCTCCGGCTTCAAGATCATCAGCATGCGTTCCTGGCTTTCCGAGAGCATGATCTCGTATGGCGTCATCCCTTCCTCGCGCACCGGCACTTTTTCCAGATGCAACTCGATGCCGAGGCCGCCTTTGCCCGCCATCTCCACGGAGGAGGAGGTAAGACCCGCCGCGCCCATGTCCTGAATGGCGACGATGGCGTCGGTGCGCATCAATTCCAGGCACGCTTCGATCAATAGCTTTTCGGTGAACGGATCACCCACCTGCACGGTCGGCCGCTTTTCCTCCGATTGCTCGTTGAATTCGGCCGAGGCCATGGTGGCGCCGTGGATGCCGTCACGCCCGGTTTTCGCGCCGACATACACCACCGGGTTTTCCACCCCCGCCGCCTTTGAATAAAAAATGCGCGAGGCATCGGCGATGCCCACCGTCATCGCGTTGACCAGAATATTGCCGTTATACGCAGGGTGAAACGTGCATTCGCCGCCCACCGTGGGCACGCCGACGCAATTGCCGTAAAAGCCGATGCCTGAAACCACCCCCGAGAGCAGATGTTTTGTTTTGGGATGCTCCGGCGCACCGAAGCGCAGGGCATTCATGTTGGCGATGGGCCGCGCGCCCATGGTGAAGACATCCCGCAGGATTCCGCCGACGCCGGTGGCGGCGCCTTGGAACGGCTCGATA
Source organism: Alphaproteobacteria bacterium (assembly GCA_019243895.1). Lineage (GTDB taxonomy): Bacteria > Pseudomonadota > Alphaproteobacteria > Rickettsiales > SXRF01 > JAFATP01. The sequence continues at coordinate 578 of JAFATP010000133.1, read as the reverse complement.
TAAGAGGGGTGATTATGCGACTCCATCTTGAAAATGGCGGCCTGCCCGTCGCCGATATCGATGACGCCCGCGTTCTCCCCCGGGCCGCAAATCACCCACGGCGCCTGCGTCGGCAGCATTTTCAAATGTTTGCGGGTGGTTTTATACGAGCAGTGCTCGCTCCACATCACCGAGAAGATACCCAGCTCCACCAGGTTTGGCTCGCGCTTCAGGATGGCGACGATGCGCCGGTATTCCTCCGGCGTTAGACCGTGGCTGGCGACCAGGCTGGGCGTGATGGGGACGGATGGCGCAGCGTGTTGCGGCATAAGCCCTGCTTACCATACATTCAAGGGTTGGCAAGGCGCTTTTCGGTTGCTGCAGCCGAGGATCAGCGCTAGATTTCGCCCATGCCCATTCCCGCCGACCAACTGGAAGCGCTGGTGCGCGACGCGTTTCCGGAGGCGCAGCTGAAACTGGAGGATATGGCGGGTGACGGCGACCATTACCGTCTGACGCTGATTACCCCCGCCTTCCGCGGCAAGAGCAAGCTGGCCCAGCACCGCATGGTGCATGACGCGCTGAAAGGCCGGCTGGGG
>JAFATP010000246.1 GCA_019243895.1 Alphaproteobacteria bacterium | reverse complement strand
CGGAAGGGCGCCCCACCGTGTTTGCCCGGCTGCCCAAAGCGCTGCCGCGCGTGATTTCCGTCGGCAGGCTGGATTTCAATTCGGAAGGGCTGCTGCTTCTGACCAATAGCGGCGCGCTGGCGCGGCACCTGGAACTCCCCGCCACCGGCTGGATCCGCCGCTACCGCGTACGCGCCTTCGGCAGGCCCACGCCGGAAATGCTGGAAAGGCTGGGCAAGGGCATCACCATCAACGGCGTGCGCTACGGCGGCATCGAATTGACGGTGGAAAGCCGCAAGGGCGCCAATTTCTGGGCGACCGCCAAGCTCAAGGAAGGTAAAAACCGCGAAATCCGGCGCGTGCTGGAGCATTTCGAGTGCAAGGTAAGCCGCCTGATGCGCGTGGCGTATGGGCCGTTCCAATTAGGCAACTTGCCGGAAGGGCACGTGAAGGAAGTGCCCGCCAAGGCGCTGGGCGAAGCGCTGGGAAAGTGGATGATGGATGACAGGATGACGGATGACGGATAAGTTATCCTCCCATGCGTATCATTGCAGGCAAGCATAAAGGCCGCCGCATCGAATTGCCGCGGCAGGCAGCGCAGGTGCGGCCCACCTCCGGCTTCGCCCGCCAGGCCATTTTCAATATTTTAAGCCACGGCGAATATGCGGAAGCCAACAGCCCGTTCATCGGCAACCGCGTGGCGGATATTTTCTGCGGCAGCGGCGCTTTCGGCCTGGAGGCACTGTCGCGCGGAGCGGCGCATGCGACGTTTGTGGACATGGATGCGCAGTCGCTGCTGGCCGCGCGCCAGAACGCCGAGCGTTTCGGCGAAAGCGCGCGTGCCGATTTCATGCGCGCGGACGCCGCGCACCTGCCTGCCGCCCCGTCGCCTTACGGGCTGGTGTTTCTCGATCCGCCTTATTTCAGCGGGAAAATTCCTGCCTGCCTGAACAGCCTGGCGGCAGGAAACTGGGTGGATGCACGCTCGGTGGTGGTGGTGGAGCATGACGCGGGAGAACAGCCTGCGTTTCCCCCCGCCTTTGCCCTGGCGGATGAGCGGCGTTACGGCCGCGCCCGCGTTGCCTTGCTGCGCCTCGCCCACCGCGCCTGAAGAGAGACTCATTGTTTTTTTATAATAACTTTTTTATAGTGCGGCGGATTAGTGAGGCCGATGGAAAATCGGCCATTATATTCATATTCGCTCAAACCAGGGGAGAAGGCGTATGCGGTGGTCCGGCACGGTGGCTTCGGTAGCATTAGTGATGGCAATGGGTGCGGGCGCCGCGGGCGCGCAAGACGTTCCCACCCAATACAATCAGCGGCATTACTTCCCTTATCATCCCGCCGGGCAGGATGGCGGCGCCCCCGCCATGGCCTCCGATGCGGCGGCCGCTTCTTCGGGGCTGCCGGCTTATGATTCCGCGGCGGGCGGCGCATTGGAAAGCGGCAGCGGCGATTTTCCGCCGCCGGTGGAAGATACCGTTAAAGAGCAGAACGGCATCCGCTATTTAAGCGGCGGCATCGGCGATGAAGAGCTGGCCGTGATCAAAGCGCATGAGCATGAATTCAATCTCAAAGTGCTCACCACGGCGCCTAACGGCGAATTCATCGGCACTTACACCCTGCGCGTCATGGCTCCGCACGGCAATAGCGTGTTCGAAGCGCCCGGCGACGGCCCGCTATTTTATCTGAAACTGCCGGCGGGCAATTACATCGTCGAGGAGGATAAGCCCGGTACGGAAGGCCAGCGGCAGCGCGTGGTGGTGGGCAATCGCGGCATGCGCACGGCGCGCTTTTACTGGTCGCCTTCGGAATAAATACCTTCGCGCGGAACACGCTTGCGCTTGTTCGTTGCGCTGCCTGCGCCGCCCGCGGTGCAGGCCTGTGCGGGAGCCTGGCAGAGCGGCTTAACGGCCCGTTTCATTCCGGCGCCGCAATGGCATTTGACGCTGGCATTCCTGGGCGCCACCGAAGAAGCGCGGCTGCCGGCGCTTCAGGCGATGCTGCAGCGCCTTGGCCTTCATGATTTCACCCTGACGCTGAACGATATCGGTTTTTCCAGCGGCAGCCGCGTCGTGTGGCTGACTTTGGCGGAACACCCGCCCTTGCAGGCGCTGCATGCGGCGCTTGCCGAGGCGCTGCGGGACGAAGGATTTCCGGTGGAGGCCCGCGCGTTTCATCCGCACGTTACCATTGCACGCTTCAAGCGGAAGTCTGATGGCGAGGAATGGAAGAATTATCGCGCCCGCGTTGCCGCGCTTCTGCCTGTTACGGCGCAGTGGCGCGGCCCGGTGCTGTTTTCTTCCGTCACCGCAAGCAGCGGATCGCGGTATGAAGCGCTATAGATCTTACGCGCGCATCAGCGGCCTGAACTTGACCGCCTTCGGCGTAAGCTCGGCCACGCCCAGGCGCTTTTTCAAATCTTCCTCATACGCCTGGTAATTGCCTTCGAACCATTCCACGTGGCTGTCGCCCTCAAACGCCAGGATGTGCGTGGCGATGCGGTCTAAAAACCAGCGGTCGTGCGAGATGACCACGGCGCAGCCGGCGAAATCCTCAAGCGCCTCTTCCAGCGCGCGCAGCGTTTCCACGTCCAGATCGTTGGTCGGCTCATCGAGCAGAATCACATTGGCGCCGCTTTTCAGCATTTTCGCCAGATGCACGCGGTTGCGCTCGACGCCGGAAAGCTGGCCCACTTTTTTCTGCTGATCCGGCCCCCTGAAATTGAACGACGAGACATAGGCGCGGCTTTTCACTTTCTGCTTGCCGAGCATGATCTCCTCGCTGCCGCCGGAAATTTCCTCCCACACGGTTTTGTTATCCTGTAGCGTATCGCGCGATTGATCCACGTAACCCAGCGCCACGGTGTCGCCCACGGTGAAACTGCCGCGATCCGGTTTTTCCTTGCCGGTGATCAATCGGAACAGCGTGGTTTTTCCCGCGCCGTTCGGCCCGATGATGCCGACGATGCCGCCGGGCGGCAGCTTGAAATTCAACTGCTCGAACAGCAATTTCTCGCCATAGGCTTTGGCCACGCCCTCCGCCTCGATCACCTGATTGCCCAGGCGGGGGCCTTCGGGAATCACGATGCGGCTGCCGCTCACCTGCTCCTTGCGCTCCTCGTTTACCCGCTGCTCATAGGCCTGGATACGCGCCTTGGACTTGGCCTGCCGCGCCTTGGGCGACTGGCGAATCCATTCCAGCTCGCGGGCCAGCTGGCGCTCGCGCGAATGCTCCTCCCGCTCCTCCTGCGCCAGCCGTTTCTGCTTGGCTTCCAGATAGACCGAATAATTTCCTTCGTAGGAATGCCGGAACCGCGATCCAGCTCTAGAATCCAGCCGGTGACATTATCCAGAAAATAGCGGTCGTGCGTCACCATCACCACCGTGCCGGGATAGGTTTCCAGGAAATGCTGAAGCCACGCCACGGATTCGGCGTCCAGATGGTTGGTCGGCTCGTCCAGCAGCAGCATGTCCGGCCGCTCCAGCAGCAGCTTGCATAATGCCACGCGCCGCCGCTCGCCGCCGGAAATCCTGCTGACATCCGCTTCCTTGGGCGGGCAGCGCAGCGCATCCATGGCGATTTCGGCTTCGCGCTCGATATCCCACGCGCCCGCTGCTTCGATCTGCTCCTGCAATGCCCCCTGCTCTTCTATCAGCTTGTTCATCTCCTCGTCGTCGGTCACTTCGCCGAGCTTCATCGAGACGTCGTTGAACCGGTCCAGCAGGGCTTTCTTTTCCGCCAGCCCTTCCATGATGTTTTCCAGCACGTTTTTGCTTTCGTCCAGCTTCGGCTCCTGCTGCAGATAGCCGATCTTCACCCCCTCGGCCGCCCAGGCTTCGCCGGTGTATTCGGTGTCCAGCCCCGCCATGATCTTCAGCAACGTGGATTTACCGGCGCCGTTGGGACCCAGCACGCCGATCTTGGCCCCGGGAAGAAACGACAGCCAGACGTCTTTCAGCACCTGCTTGCCGCCGGGATAGGCCTTGGACAGGCCTTTCATTACATAAACATATTGGTATGCGGGCATGGTATTCCTCTCAGGTTTATCGTTTGTCGCCGGTGATTGGCCGTTATAAACGACGGACGGCCAACTACCAACGACAAACCGCTTACTCTCGCAGATCGTCCCAGAATTCCTTGATCTTGGCGAAAAATCCCTCGGCTTCCGGGCTATGGCCGCTGCCGGAGGATGCTTCGAAGGATTGCAGCATCTCCTTTTGCTTGCGCGTGAGCTTCACCGGGGTTTCCACCACCACGTGAATATACATATCGCCGTGATGGGTGGAGCGCAAAGCGGGCATTCCCTTGCCGCGCAGGCGGAACTGGTGGCCGTTTTGCGTGCCTTCGGGAATGGTCACTTTCACCTTGCCGCCGGAAAGCGTCGGCACGTCGATGGCGCCGCCGAGCGCGGCGGTGGTCATGGCGATCGGCACGCGGCAATGAAGATTGGCGCCGTCGCGCTCGAACAAGGCGTGTTTTTTAAGGCTGAGGAAAATATACAGGTCGCCGGGCGGGCCGCCCTGCCCCCCCGCCTCGCCCTCGCCGGTTAAGCGGATGCGCGTGCCGTCCTCCACCCCGGGAGGAATGTTGACGGCGAGCTTCTTTTCCTTGCGCACCCGGCCGGTGCCGGCGCATTGCTTGCACGGGTCCTTGACGATGCGGCCGGAGCCGTGGCAGGTGGCGCAGGTGCGCTCGATGGTGAAGAATCCCTGCGTGGCGCGGGTGCGGCCGGAGCCGTGGCAGGTGGGACAGGTGACCGGTTTGGTGCCCTTTTCCGCGCCCGAACCGGCGCAGGCCTCGCAGGTGGCGGAGGTGGTGACGCGGATGGACTCCTGCTTGCCGTGATAGGCTTCCTCCAGCGTGATTTCCATGTCATAGCGCAGATCGCCGCCCCGCGCGGAGCCGCCGCGGGCCTGGCCGCGCCGCGCGCCGCCGGCGAAATTGCCGAACAGATCCTCGAAGATATCGGAAAAACTGGAGCCGAAATCAAAC
>JAFATP010000177.1 GCA_019243895.1 Alphaproteobacteria bacterium | reverse complement strand
GCAATATCCTCGATCCGGGCTACAACATGGCCCACGACTTCACCCTCACCAGCTTACACGGTGCGGGTTCCACCACCATTCAGGATAACAGCGGCGGCACGTCGCCGGTTATCTCGGTGGCTAACGGCAGCAATGATACGATTTCCAACCTGACGGTGGAGGGCCATAATGGCACTTATGCGCCCGCCGGTATCGCCGTAACCAATACCAACGGCATTGCCATCACCGGCAACACGGTGCAGGATGTAGACGGCGCCGCCATTTCCGTCGACCCCAGCAGCAACGTCACCATTCAATCTAATATTGTCTACGACGCCTGGACCGGCATCAGCGTGTCCGGCCTCACCGGCACCAACCTGATCGACAGCAATGCCATCGACAACATCAGCTTCGACGCCATCGACGCCTCCGGCAACACCGGCCTCACCATCAGCAACAACCAGATCGGCAATCAAGGCGCCAAATTGATCGGCGGCGCCGGCATCTATGTGAGCGGCGATGACGATGTGACCATCAGCGCCAACACGGTGAACCATGCCGTAACCGGCATTACCGTTACCGGCCTGACGGATTCCAGCGGTCTTGGCAATAACCTGATTTCCGGCAATACCGTCGACTACGTTTCCGGCGACGGCATTGACGCCAGTTACAGCACCGGCCTCAACATTACCGGCAATTTTATCGGCCAGAACGGCAGCGTCTCCGGCACCGGCATTTCGCTGTATAACAGCAACTTCGCGCAGGTCACCAACAACCAGATCAACGGCGCGCCCACCGGCATCAGCGTCGCGGAAGATACGGGTTTGGACAACGAAGGCAGCCACGACATCAACATCACCGGCAACACCATCTCCAACGCCAGCACCGGCATTACGGCGGATGAAACCTATAACCTCAACATCAACGACAATACGCTGACCGGCATCACCGGCACCGGCATCGCCATTACCGACAGCGAAGGCGAAGGCGCCTCCGGGGGTGACAACTACAACATCAACATCAACGGCAACACCATCACCGGCTCCGCCGGCGCCGTCGGCATCGACGTGGCGAACGCCTCCGGCGTGACCATCGGCAGCGTCAACGCGCTGCAGCTTGGGCCTATCGGCGACCAGGACGGGCATGATTTGGACGGCGACGCCGACGACTTCAGCAACATCATCAGCGGCTTTGCCACCGGCATCAAGGTGACCGGCGGCAACACCGTCAGCGTTGCCTATAACTCCGTGGATCCCGGCACCACCGGCATCAGCGTGGACCACAGCGCCTTCGTCACGGTGGACACCAACACCGTCAACGGCTTCAACACCGGCATCAGCGCCACCAGCAGCGATACCGTGGCCGTCACCAATAACACCGTGACCAACTCCGGCACCGGCATCTACGTCAACAGCCTGACCGACAGCATCGGCAGCGGCAACCAGGTCGCCGGTAACCAGATCGACTTCACCACCGGCGACGCGATCGACGCGTATTCCTCCGCTAACCTCTGGATCGGCAACAACCTGATCGGTCAGAACGGCGGCGGCATCGGCGTCTACGGCATTTACGTCAACCAGTTGAGTAATGGCATTGGCGGCAACAGCTCGGTCACCGGCAACACCATTGACAACACCGGCAACAACGCCATTTACGCCTCGTTTGACACCAACCTGGCCATCAACAACAACGTGATCGGCACGCACGGCGGCGCCAATAATATCGGCACCGGCGGCTACGCCAACGGCATCGTGGTTTATCGGGACGACGATGTGAACGTCAACGGCAACACGGTGCAGAACGTGCAAGGCGGCAGCGGCATCGTGGTCGACAGCCTCACCGACCTCGGCGGCAATGGCAACTATATCATCGGCAACAACATCGATTTCGTCGTCGGCGACGGCATCGACGCGCTGAGCAATGCGTCAGGTTCGGTGAACCTTGGCATCAGCGGCAACCAGATCGGCCAGAACGGCGGCGGCATCGGGGGCTATGGCATCTACGCCACCGGCCTGACCTATGATAGCGCCGGCAACAGCTCGATCACCGGCAACACCATCGACCACACCGGCGGCGACGGCATCCGCACGTCTTATGACAATCAGCTTGCCATCAACGGCAACTATATCGGCACCGTTGCGGGCGCAGGCAGCATCGGCGGCGACGGCATCAATTCGTATTGGGAAACCAACATCAATATCGACAACAACCATATTCAAAATACCGCGGCATACGGCATTTTGGCGCAATACCTGTGGGATTCCAGCGGCGCCGGCAACAACATCCTCGGCAACACCATCGATTTCACTGTCTATGACGGCATTTATGCCAATTACGGCTACAATGTCGGCATCGGTAACAGCCAGATCGGCCAGAACGGCGGCGGCATCGGCGGCAACGGCATCACCGTGCTCAACCTGTTCGCCGACCTGGCAGGGAACAGCTCGGTCACCAACAATGTCATCGACAATACCACTTACGATGGCATCAACGCAGCGTATGACCAGTATCTTGCCATTAACGGTAACCAGATCGGCACCAATGCCGGCAATATTGGCGGAAACGGCATCTCTGTATTCGATGACAGTGCCCTGACGGTCTACAACAATACGGTGCACAACACAACCGGCGGCGGCATTGTCGTAGACCTCCTCTATGGGACCTACGGCGGCAACGTGATCGACACCAACTATGTCGAATCCACCGGCGGCAACGGCATCAGCGCATCCAACTCCGGCCCGCTCACTATCAGCAACAACCAGATCGGCCAGAACGGATCCGGCAGCATCACGGGCGACGGCATTCACGCCGAAAATGACTATAATGTGCAGATCACCGGCAACCAGGTGGATCCTGTGGGCGACGGCATTTATGTCAGCGGCAGCGACTATGCCTATATCTATAACAACGAAGTGAAACATGCCTCGCTGAACGGCATCGAGGTGAACAACAGCTACAACCCGACGATTGACAGCAACGGCGTATTCCGCAACAGCGGGGACG
>JAFATP010000158.1 GCA_019243895.1 Alphaproteobacteria bacterium | reverse complement strand
CGCCTCCGTGTACAAAAACTTTCGCGAAGCCAAAGACTTCGAGAACATCGTGGGCGAGCTCGGCGGCGACGAACCGGGCGCGTGAAAGCGCTGTCACAGAATCTTCATTTTAGGCCGGCGCAAGGGGATGCTAAGATGAATGTCATGAGCGACATTGCCTCTCCCTCCCCTGCGCCAGAACAAAAACCCGCGAAGCCTCTCACGCTGATCCCCGGCTATGACATCCCGGAATATCTCCGGCAGCGCGAAGCCAAGCTCCAGCTGATCCCCACCAATGCGTTTTTGGATGCGGTCAGCCGCAACGCCTGGATGGTCACCACCGGGTTGATGATGACGGCCACCGGCATTATCGCCGGCAACTCGGCCAATCTCGGGCTGGCGCTGGGGCTATTAGGCGCAGCGGTGGCGGTCAGTGTGATCGGGGCGGTGGCGGGGTATATTCAGGATAAGATCCTCAAGCCTTCGGATTTGATTTACAGCGAGGTGAAACAGGTGGCTGATGCCAAGGTGAATGCTCAGGAGCTGGCCACGGCGCTGACGCAGACGCTGGGGCAGGAAATCCAGGAAACCAAGCAGGCGGCCAAGCGTAACGCTGACGCCATCGACCAGCTGCGGCAGAACGCCAAAGCCTGGGAAGACCGGGTGCACGTGGTGGCCGACAGCGCCTTGAGCCGCAGCGTTCATTAATAATCTTTATTTTTCCACTGCTTTGATTATTCTCTGACGCATGAACGACATGCATTTCATGCGCCAGGCGCTGAATCTTGCGCGCCGCAATCTGGGCCAGACCTGGCCCAATCCCGCCGTGGGCGCGGTGGTGGTGAAAGAAGGGCGCGTACTGGGAACGGGAGCCACCGCGCGCGGCGGCAGACCGCACGCCGAGCCCCAGGCGCTGCTGCAGGCGGGAGCGGAAGCCAGGGGCGCAACGCTTTACGTGTCGCTGGAACCATGCAGTCATCATGGCGAAACGCCGCCCTGCGCCGAAGCCATCATCGACGCGGGCATTGGGCATGTGGTGGTGGCGTGCCGAGATCCGCACGGCTTTGTCAACGGCGCGGGCATCGCCCGGCTGAAGGAAGCCGATATCGCGGTAACGGAAGGAGTGTGCGCGGCGGAGGCAGAGGCGATCAATGCCGGTTTTTTCTCCGTCATCCGGCGCGGCAGGCCGTTGGTGGCGCTTAAAATCGCCGCGTCGCTTGATAGTTGCATCGCCACCGGCGGCGGCGAATCGCAGTGGATCACCGGGGAGCGCGCGCGCATGTATGCTCATCTCCTGCGTAGCCAATATGATGCGGTTTTGACCGGCATTGGCACGGCGCTGTCGGATGACCCCCTGCTCACCTGCCGCCTGCCAGGGCTTGAAGACCGCTCCCCGCTGCGCGTGGTGCTGGACCGGCAGGGGCGGCTGCCGCCGGAGGCGGCGCTGGTGAAAAGCGCCGCGCACACGCCGCTGTGGATCATCACCGGCGCCGAATCACCGGCGGCGGCGCTCAGCAAGGTTCCCGGCGTAACGCTGCTTCACGGCGATCCGTATGATCTTTCGCACGTGCTGCACCTGCTGGCCGGGCGCGGCGTCACCCGCCTGCTGGTGGAAGGCGGCGCGGGCATCACCACTTCCTTCCTGCGCGATAACCTGGCGGACCGGCTTTACTGGTTCCGCGCGCCGCTGCTGATCGGCGGAGACGGGCTGGCCGCCGTGGCGGGGCTGCCGCCGCTGCCGCTGGCGGAGCGGGCGCGCTGGAAGCGCCTTGATACGGTCGCGCTGAACGCGGACGTGCTGGAAGTGTACGGCGCGGCCTCAGGCAAGGAAGCCGCATAATGTTCACCGGGCTTATCCAATGCATCGGCACGGTGGCACGCGTTCGCGGCTATCGCGCGTTCATCGACTCCGGCTTCGCCTATAACGCCGTTGCCATCGGCGATTCGATCGCCTGCGACGGCGTGTGCCTTACCGTGGTGGAAAAAGGAATTTCCGGCCGCGCTCTTTTCGGGCGTTTTCTCAGCGGAAGGAAACGCTGCTGGTTCGCCGTCGAGCTCTCGCCCGAAACCTTAAGCCGCACCGCCTGCGCCCGCTGGGCGCAGCAGGAAAACGCGCCGGTGAACCTGGAAGCCTCGCTGCAGGCGGGCGACCGGCTGGGCGGCCACCTGGTTTCCGGGCATGTGGACGGGTTGGCGCGCATCGTCAGCATCGCGCCCGATGGCGAGGCGCGCATCCTCACGCTGGAAGCGCCGGAAGGACTTTCGCGCTTCATCGCCGAAAAAGGCTCGGTGACGCTGGACGGCGTGTCGCTGACGGTCAACGGCGTCGAAGGCGCGCGGTTCAATCTTACCGTGATCCCTCATACGTGGCGGGCCACCACGCTGGGGCTGCGCCAACCGGGTGACATGCTGAACATGGAAGTGGACATGATTGCCCGCTATCTCGCCCGGCTGACGGAGAAAACGTGATGGTAAACGCTGCGCTCTCGCCGATCGAGGCCATTCTGGACGACGCCCGAAGCGGGCGCATGTTCGTGCTGGTGGACGATGAAGACCGTGAGAACGAGGGCGACCTGGTGATTCCCGCGCAATTCGCCACGCCGGACGCCATTAATTTCATGGCCAAGCACGGGCGGGGGTTGATCTGCCTGGCGCTCTCCCAGGAGCGGGTGGAGCAGCTGGGGCTGAACCTGATGTCGCCGCGCAACGGCAGCCGCCATCAAACGGCGTTCACCGTTTCCATCGAGGCGCGGGAAGGCATCACCACCGGCATCTCCGCCGCCGACCGCGCCCACACCGTTCAAGTGGCGATCGACCCCGGCAAGGATTCACGCGACATCGTCTCCCCCGGCCATGTCTTTCCGCTGGTGGCGCGCGCGGGCGGGGTGCTGGTGCGCGCCGGGCATACCGAGGCTGCAGTGGATATCGCGCGGCTGGCCGGGCTGATTCCTGCCGGAGTCATCTGCGAGATCATGAACGACGACGGGACGATGGCGCGGCTTCCCGACCTTATTCCCTTCGCCCGCGCGCACGGGCTGCACATCGCTACCATCGCGGACCTGATCGCCTATCGCCGCCGCGCCGAAAAGCTGGTCACAAGGCTGGTGGAAAGCGAGATCGAAAGCATTCACGGCGGCGCCTGGCGGGCCATCGTTTACGGCACCGCCACCGGCTATGCCGAGCATATCGCGCTGGTCAAAGGCGATATCGCCGCAGGCGCGCCGGTGCTGGTGCGAATGCACGCCATCGACGTGCTGGCGGACGTGCTCGGAGATGCGTATGAAGCGCGCGGCGGGCAGCTGCAAGCCGCCATGCGCGCCATCGCGGAAGCGGGCAGCGGCGTGGTGGTGCTGCTGCGCGAGCCGGTGGCCACCGCGCTTTCCGACCGGCTGCGCCAGCGCCTGGGCGACAAACCCTCCGCCACGGAGCTGCGCGATTACGGCATCGGCGCGCAGATCCTGCTGGACTTGGGCGTGCGCGAAATGATACTGCTTTCCAACACGAAACGGGCGGTTATCGGGCTGGAAGGCTATGGGTTGCACATCGCCGGATACCGCCTGATCGAGCAGTGAGGGCGCCACAACCCGGAGAGATTAACATATGCCGCGCCTGTTTGTTGTCTCCGCCCGGTTTTACACCGGCATCGCCGATGCGCTGCTGACCGGCGCGCGCGCGGCGCTGAGTTCCGGCGGCGCGACATGGGAGGAAGCCGAAGTGCCGGGCTGCCTGGAGATTCCGGCCGCCATACGCTATGCCGTGCCGCACGGCAATTACGACGGGTTCGTGGCTCTGGGCTGCGTCATCCGCGGCGAGACGTCGCATTATGACATCGTATGCAACGAGAGCGCGCGGGGCCTGACCTGGCTTGCCATCGAGCATCAGGCCGCCATCGGCAACGGCATTCTCACCGTGGAAAACGAGGCGCAGGCGGTGGCGCGCGCGGATCCCGCGCGCGGCAACAAAGGCGCGCGGGCGGCGGAGGCGGCGCTGGCGCTGATCGCGCTTAAGCAGAAGCTCGCGTCATGAGCGAAACCCCTGCCGCCGCACCCCGCCGCTCCCTGCGGGAAAAAAGCGCGGCGCGGCTGGCCGCCGTGCAGCTGCTTTATAAGATCGCGCTGACCGGGGAGGCGCTGCGGCCGGAAAAGCTGCTGGCCGAATACCGCGCCTTCGTGACGGACGATCCGCCCGCGGTGAAGCCCAACGGCGCGCATTTGAAAAAGCTGCTGGAAGGCATTGCCGCGCACGGCGAGGCGCTGGCGCCGCTGGTGGATACCTCGCTGACGGCGCAATGGAGGAAAGAGCGGGTGAGCCCGCTGCTGCTTTCGCTGCTGACGCTCGGCCTGTTTGAACTGGCGCATCTGCGCAGCCTGAGCACGGCGGTGATCATCAATGAATACGCAACGCTGACCGGGCGCTTCTTCGGCGAGAAGGAAACGGGCTTCATCAATGCCGCGCTGAATGCGGCGGCGAAGAAACTTCGCGATGAATGAGTTCGCGCTGATCGCCGCCCGTTTCAAACCGCTGGCCAGTGATTTTCCCGGCAGCCTGGGCTTAAGCGACGACGCCGCGCTGCTGGATATGCCGCCGGAGATGCAGCTGGTGGTGACCGCCGACACGGTAAATGAGGGCGTGCATTTCATCGGCGATGAAGATGCAAGCCTGATTGCGCGCAAGGCGCTGCGGGTGAATCTTTCCGACCTCGCCGCCATGGGCGCTGCGCCGTGGTGTTATTTCCTGGCGCTGGCGATGCCCGGCAATACGGAAGAATCATGGATCGCCCGCTTCGCCGAGGGCTTGCACGAAGATCAGCGACGTTTTGGCATTGCGCTTGCAGGCGGCGACACCACCGCCACATGCGCGCGCGCGCATGTCACCATCACCGCGCTGGGGCTGGTGCCGAAAGGCGAGGCGCTGCGGCGCCGGGGCGCTCAGGCGGATGACCGCATCTATGTCTCCGGCACGCTGGGCGACGCGGCGCTTGGACTGCGCTGCTTGAGGAATCAATTGCCGCGCAAT
>JAFATP010000268.1 GCA_019243895.1 Alphaproteobacteria bacterium | reverse complement strand
CGGGAATCGGCTCGCCGATATCCACCGCCGACAGCATGCCCGCCAAATCCGCATCCTCGCGGATTTCCACGCCGTTTTTTTGCGCCAGCAGGACGATCTGCTGGGCGATGAACCCTTTGCCCTTGGCCGAAACCACGGGCGCGGCGTCCTTGCCGCGCTCATAGGTGAGCGCCACCGCCAGCTTGTTTTTATCCACCGGCGGCGCCGGCGCTTCGTCATCCTCCGCCATCCGACTTTTCCTCTACGGTGATTTGTATATCGTGAAACGCGCTCTCATCCATTTCCGAGCTGGAGGCGGCGATGTTCTGCGCCTTGATCTTTTCGTAGAGCTCCTTGCGCATCACCGATGCTTCGGGGGGAAACACGAAACCGAGCTTCACGGTGCGCCCGCGAACTTCCACCACCGTCAGCTCAATGGTGTTGTTGATGATGACTGATTCGCCTTCTTTCCTGGCCAGGTAGAGCATGTATTTTCACCCTCGGTTGGGCTCTTGGCACGATTTTAGCTATCCCTAGCACGCATACAAGGTCGGCGTCCAGAACGCCATCGATTTTACGAAAGATAATTTCATGGATTACGGTAGCATACCCCTTCTTTCGGCGATGAAGCTTCAGATGATGTATCTGGGCCAGCGCCAGGCGGTGCTGGCGCAGAATATCGCCAACGTGGACACGCCCCGCTATCAGGCGCGCGACGTCAGGGCGCCGGATTTTCACTCCACGCTTAAAACCGCGCTGCCGCTGGCGCGCACCAGCCCCTCTCATCTGGCGAGCCCGAACAATAAGGGGGTGTTCAAGGTGGAGAACCGTTATCCCGCCTTTGAGACCAACCCCAACGGGAATAACGTGTCCGTGGAAGAAGAGATTCAGAAGGTCTCGATGAACAGCATGGACTATCAGCAGATAACCGCGCTTTACAGCAAGATGATCAGCATGTTCCGCACGGCCATCGGACAGCCCGGCGGTTCCGGTTAATGTTTAGGAGAGTGCTATGCAATTAGGTGATACGCTGATCATTGCCGCCTCCGGCTTGAAAGCCGAAAACGCGCGCTTGCGCGTGGTGGCGGAAAACATCGCCAATGCCGATTCCACCGGCCGGTCGCCGGAGGAATTGCCATACCGCCGCAAGGAGGTGATCTTCCGCAACGTGCTGGACCGGTCCCTGGGCGCGGAAACGGTGCAGGTGAGCGGCCCGGTGCAGGATACGTCGCCTTTCAACAAGAAATATGCGCCTTACCACCCGGCGGCGGATGCGCAGGGCTATGTGCTGATGCCCAATGTCAGCACCATTATGGAAATGGCGGATATGCGCGAGAGTCGGCGGGCATACGAGGCGAATCTAAACGTGGTGGATGTCACGCGCAGCATGCTGCAACGCACGATATCCATTTTGCAGGCATAACAAAAGCGGCAGGGCTTTCGCCTTGCCGCTTTTGGTTTCAAGATTATTAATTTACCGCCAGATCGGGCGACCTAAATCCACCTCCCGAGGGCTGGTAATAGCGCCTGCAGCGGCGCCGACAGCGCCACCGACCAGAGCACCCGTCGCAAGATCGCCACCGGCGACGGCACTGCCCACGGCTCCCACACCTGCGCCGATGCCCGCGCCGCTCAACGCGCGGTCTCCCGTGGTGTGGCCACACGCTGAAAGCAGCATGACAGCGGCCATGGCAGCGGTGAAACGCGTAATCGTCATAAACCCTCCTTCGCTAATGGTGTAAAATATTTATACTTTTATTTACATCAACATTCCATCCCTTGCCTTCTAGCAGCGAATCAAATCTCCATAAATATGAATATCGCATCGGCCTTACGAAAGATTTACACTTTTTACTCCATCTCGGCACAGCGGCTTGATGAAAAGAGCGATAATAGTGAATCATCCGCCCTTGGAGCGGTTCACGCCTTTGCGCATGGAGCGTTTTATGTTAAACTGGATCATTACCTTTTTTCTGTTGGCGGTGGTCGCCGCTATTTTCGGCTTCGGCGGGCTGGCAGGAACGTTTGCGGAAATCGCCAAATTCCTTGCCGTCTTGTTCGTCGTGCTTTTCGTCGCCAGCTTGCTGTACAGCATGATCACCGGCAAACGGGCAAATCCGCCGCTCTAGGAGAGTGTCCCTCCGTTTTAACACGGCTCACCAAACGCTCCACTACAATAAACATCATCATCTCCAGGATGTCTTCCAATCGGCGTAGAGCTTAAGGTTGGGGTCGGCCGCGCCTGATACCTATCAGCCCTGAAAGGTCAGTGTGAATTCCGCGCCGCCCTGGGGGCGGTTTGCCACCGTGATATTGCCGTCATGCAGCCGCGCGATGGCCCGGCAGATGGAAAGGCCGAGGCCGGTGCCCGCCACCTGGTAGTCGGTTTTGGCCAGCCGCGTATATTTATTGAATATCTCATCCTCGCGGTGCGGGGGAATGCCGAGGCCGTTATCGCTTACGGCAATAAACGCCATTTCGTTCTCCCGCCCATAGCGAATGGCGATCTCCACCGGCGGTGGGCAATATTTGACTGCATTATCCAGCAGGTGCTGCACGGCGCGGCTGATGAGGCCGGCGTCCACCCACACGTCGATATCGCCGGAAGGCTGTATGCTCACTGAACCTCCCTGCAGGCGGCTTGCCATTTTGCCGATGCAATCGTCGATCAGGTGTTTCAGTTGGATATGCGTGCGCTGCGGCACCATGCGGCCCTCGTCCAGCCGCGCCATGTCCAGAATATTGGTAACGAACACATCCAGCCGATAGGCTTCCTGCAGCGCGGTTTCCATCAGCATGTTGCGCTTCTCCGGGTCAAGCGTGGCTTTCATCCGCTGATAAATCTCCAGCGAGCCGATAATGGAAGCAAGCGGCGTTTTAAGATCATGCGAAACCGAAGACAGCATCTGGCGATGAAGGCGCTCACGCTCTTCTTCCCAAGCTGGGTGCATTGCCGGACTGACCTTTAACTCCGTATTCATGGCCTTGATAAGCACCGGTTGCGTATCGTGCGGCGCTTTTTTCACGCACACGCTACTAATGTTTTTCATTAATTTTTTTCCTGGTCCCTGAACCCGATTCAATTTCCATCTTTTCGCACCCTTCAGGCTTCCGTAAAAATGGCGCCGAGTGCAATTTCCGCTTAACGCACGTACGAAAATTTATCGGGAAAATCCTGCGGAAGCGGCGTGCCCGTGGAAGAAAAGCCCACGTTCTCCCCCTCTTCCTCTCCTAATGCGTCGTCCAGTAACGGCGCCATGTATTCCACCGGTAAAAACTCCGTTAGATGGACATGCTTTTTCATTGCAATTCTCCTTCCTCAAACACCCGCCGGGGGTTTCGCTTTATCCTCCCCCGCCGCGTCGCCTTCCGGGAATATATGTTCCACTGCCGGAATTACCTTGTCGATATGCGACATGGCGCTCAGCAAGTCGTCGGCCTTGGCAATCTGCTCACGGCTGGGCGGGTTTCCCCCTTCCGCTTCCAGCCGGTTCAATTCGTCTGCGGCCAGCTTCAGCTTCTCTTTCAGCTCGCTCAGCCAGACCGGCGCTTTTTCGGATATCTTTCCGGCGGCGGCAAGCCCGCGGCGATAGCTCTCGGCCCACCGCTCCAGCGTGGAGATCTGCTCGCGGATCCCTTCTTCTTCCAGCGTATCCTCATGATGCACCAGCACGCGTTTCAGCTCGTTGGTCAGAGCCTCCACCTGCGCCAGTTGCGATTGCAGGGCGGTCAGGCAATGGCTGGCATCCTCCGCTGTCGGCGGAGCGGGCGCAGATGCCGAGCATTGCGGAGATGTTAAGGCGTTTTGCATAGGCATCCTTTCATCAGGGCCGATATTATTGCAACACAACCAATGTAAGTGTACCGCACCTGACACGGCCAATCACCATAAAAAACCGGTAAATCCCGCGTTAACCTTTTGGCGCCGCCAGTTTCTGGGCCAGAATATCCGGATTAATGGGCTTGGTCATGTAGTCATCCATGCCCACGCGCAGGCAGCGCTCCTGGTCCCCGGGCAGGGCGTGAGCGGTGACGCCGATGATGCGATGCCGGGGCATGGCCCGTTCCCGCTCCAGGACGCGGATGCGGCGCGTTGCCTCGTAGCCGTCCACGCCCTGCATCTGCACGTCCATCAGCACCGCCCGGTAGGCGCCGGGCGCCGCCAGCACTTTATCGATCGCCGTTTCCCCGTTTTCCGCGACATCGTATTGATAGCCGAGCGCCTCCAGCATCAGGCCGGCCACCATGATATTGGCGGGATAATCCTCCACCAGCAACACCCGGCCTCCGGCCTCGCCCGCATCGCCGTCCGCGAGGGGAACGGGGGACGGCGCATCCGCGCCGGCAGGTTCGCTGCGCGCCAGGCGAAGCGTCACCGTAAAAACGGAGCCTTTTCCCGGCGTGCTTTCCACCGCCACGTCTCCGTCCATCATGCGCGCCAGCTCCTGAGAGATGGCAAGGCCGAGGCCGGACCCGCCGAAGCGACGGTTAATGCTTTGGTCCGCCTGCATGAACTTCTCGAAAATCGCGGCGTGTTTATCCTGCGGAATGCCGATGCCGGTATCCGTCACCGTGATTTTCACTTGGGCCATGCCGCCTTCGGCCAGCGTCGCCCAGCCATGCACCGTCACGCCGCCTTCTTGAGTGAATTTCAGCGCGTTGCCGCACAGGTTCATGAGAATCTGCTGCACGCGCGTGCGGTCGCCCCGCAGCACTATTCCGGCGGTATGGTCCTCCACCTGCAACAGCAACCCCCTTCGCTCCGCCTCCGCGGCGAACATCGCATACACGTCCTTCAGCACGGCGGTTAAGGAAAAGGCCAGGCTCTCCAGCTCGCCCTGCCCCGACTCGATGCGGCTGATGTCCAGCAAGTCGTTGATCAGCTTCAGCAGCAGGTCTGCGCTGCGGCGCAGCGTGTCCACCATCTCGCGCTGCTTGGGCGTGAGCTGGCTCTGGCCTATCAGATGGGAGAGCCCAACCACGGCGTTCATCGGCGTGCGGATTTCATGGCTCATCGTGGCGAGAAATTCGCTCTTGGCGCGACTGGCGGCCTCCGCCCTGGCCTTGGCTTCCTCCAGCTCCCTGCGCTGGTGCTCATTTTCGCGCGTCAGGCGGTCTTTGGTGAATGCCGCCTGCATGATGGCGGGCAGCAGTTCCAGGTAAAACTGCGAGGTATCCTTCACCGCGTAATCCGCCGCGCCTTGCTCCAGCGCCTGCAACGCCACGCGCTCATCACCGCTGGCGGTCAGTATGATGGCGGGAGGCACAGACGCGCCGTCCGAGAGATGGCGCAGCAGGTCAAGCCCGCTCATGCCGGGCAGATGGTAATCCAGCAGCAATAAGTCGTAATGCTGCGATTTCAGCCGCTCCAGCGCCTGCTCGGCGCTCGCCAGCGTATCCACGGTAAAGCCGTAGCGGCGCATGCGTTTTTGCAGCAGCCGCGCCAGGCCCGCGTCATCCTCCACGTAGAGGACGGTATGCGGCGCGCCGTTGCCGTCTTTCAACGGAAGGATATCAGTGTCCATTCGGCACCCTGACCACGGCGAGCATCAGGCCGAGCTTGCGGATGGAATCCGCGAATTTTTCATATTCTACCGGCTTGGTGATATACACGTTGCATCCCAGCGCATAGCAGCGGTCGATTTCCCGCGGATTGTCGGTGGTGGTGAGGATAATGACGGGAACGGTGCGCGTGCGCGCGTCGCCCTTCAGCCGCGTCAGCACCTCATAGCCGTCCACTTCCGGCAGGTTCAGGTCCAGCAGGATCAGACACGGCGGTGGCACCTGGGGGGCGCCTTCGCCAAGGAAAAACTCAATGGCCTGCTTGCCGGTTTCGAAATGCTTCAGCTCATTGGTAATGCCCGCGCGCTGGAGATTTTTCTGGATCAACCTTGCATGTCCGGCATCATCCTCCACCATCACGATCATCAGCTGATCGTTCGCCTTGCCCATATCTCCCCCTGACTTTCGCCGCCTAATTATGGCTATGTTGTGGAATGGTAAAACAAAAAGTGGCCCCCATGCCGGGAGCGGACTCAAACCATATTTTGCCGCCCAAACGGCGCAGCGTCGTCTTTACAAACGCCATCCCGATGCCGATTCCCCTCACATTGCTGGAATTTCCGGCACGCCGGAAGATATCGAACACTTTGTGACGGTCCACAATGGCAATGCCTTTGCCGTTATCCTCTATACTGAACTCCACGGCGCCGGGCAATTGTTTTGCCTGAATGCGGATCATGCCCGGTCTGGAGGGATCCAGATATTTAACGGCATTATCCAGAATGTTGCTGAAAATCTGTTCAAGGGCCAGCGGGTCGATTAAAAGCGGCGGCAGGTCTTCGCATGTCACCTGGATTTTCTTGGTCTGTATCTCATACGCCAGCGTATCGAGGCAGCGCTTGACCACCGCCGTGGTGTCCACCAGCTCGTCCCGGTATTCCCGCCGCCCGATGCGCGAAAGGTCGAGAATCGCCGTGGTCAGCATGTCCATTTTGTCCACGGCGGTATGAATGAACCCCAGCGACTCGGGAATATCTTTCTGGAATGCGGTCTGAATCGTTTCCTGTTCCTTAGGCTTCAGCGCCGCGGCGGCTTTATCGACCAGCGGCAGCGCCTCTTTGAGCGCCAGCTCAAGCTCGCCGGCAAACCCTCTCAAGTTCACCAGCGGCGCGCGCAGGTCGTGGCTGGCGATGTAGGCGAAGCTTTCCAGGTCAGCGTTCAGGTGCTTGAGCTGTTCTTCCTTTTCTTTTTGTTCGGTGATGTCGGTATGGGTGCCCACCATGCGGCGCACGCC
>JAFATP010000063.1 GCA_019243895.1 Alphaproteobacteria bacterium | reverse complement strand
AAGCATTGAAAGATTTAAGCGTTCCACTATCCAAATTTGCGGCAGGAATTGCTTACAATCCGGTGGGCGAACCAAAGGGAGCCATGATCTGCGTAGAGAAAAAGGCGTATCAGGCAATGATTAAGACTGCGCTCCAGGCTTTGGCGGAGAACGGTGAATTCATCGGCGTTCCCGCAGAAGCATACCGTGCGGCTCTAAAGAATGATGAAAGTGCGTCGGCGGGTGGTTTCCAACCTTTTAGGCGCGGCGGAACTTTCGGGAAGGCAGCAGGCTGACCTCAAACAGCGGGCAATTGCGGCAGAAAATTATGAGTTCACTGGGTTTCTCGAGAGGCAGCATCGGCAAGGAACGGGACCGCGAGGAATGTGAAGCCTATCCCTTCATCTGATTGATGCTTTCCATGACGGCATAGCCCAGCCACACCGCTGCCATGCACAGCGTCACCGAAAGCCCGATATTGGCGGCGGCGCGCAAACCCTCGCCGTCGCGCAGCAGGGTGAGGGTCTGCAGGCTGAAGGCGGAAAACGTGGTATAGCCGCCGCACAGGCCGATCATGGCGAACTGGCGCGTGAAGCTGCCGAATAAAAACCGGCTGTCCGGCCCGGTGAGGCTGGCCAGCGCGCCGATGACGAACGAGCCGATGACGTTAACGGCCAGCGTGCCCCAGGGGAACGTCTCCCCCACCCGCTCCGCCACAAACCCGGAGCACCAGTAGCGCGCCATGCCGCCCAGCGCGCTGCCGATGGCGACCCAGAGATAAGCCGTCATAGGAAATTTACCGCTTCCTCGGCGGCGCGCATCAGCGCCTTGGCCTTGTTCAGCGATTCCTGGTATTCGGCCTCGGCGTTGCTGTCCGCCACGATGCCGCCGCCCGCCTGGATATGCAGCATCCCGTCCTTCACCAGCCCGGTGCGCAGGGTGATGCATGTATCCATGTCGCCGCCCGCGGAAAAATAACCCACGCAGCCGGCATAAAAGCTGCGGCGGTGCACTTCAAGCGCCTCGATGATCTCCATCGCCCTGATCTTCGGCGCGCCGGAGACCGTGCCTGCCGGGAACCCCGCCACCAGCGCGCCGATGGCGTCAAAGCGCGCGCGGTCGATCTCCCCCTCCACGTTGGAGACGATGTGCATGACGTGGCTGTAATGCTCGATTTCCATTTTCTGCGTGGTGCGCACGGTGCCGGTTTTCGCCACGCGCCCGACGTCGTTGCGGCCAAGGTCCAGCAACATCAGGTGCTCGGCGATCTCCTTGGGGTCGGCCAGCAAATCCCCCGCCAGCGCCGCGTCCTCTTCCCTGTCCTTGCCGCGCCTGCGCGTGCCAGCGATGGGGCGGATGGTGACGCGCTCACCCCTCAGCCGCACCAGAATCTCCGGGCTGGAGCCCACCAGCTGAAAGTCGCGGAAATTCAGATAGAACAAGAACGGCGACGGGTTGAGGTAGCGCAGCGAGCGGTAAAGCGCCAGCGGCGGCAGCGCGAACGGCGCGGAGAAGCGCTGCGACAGCACCACCTGGAAGATGTCCCCGGCGCGGATATGCTCGATGGCCTGGCGGATCATCGCGTCATAGCGTTCGCGCGGCGTGTTGGAGGCGAAATCTTCCAGCCGCACCGCCGGAAAGTCCGAAGATTCGGTTTCCGGCAGAGGGGACGCCAGCAGGTCGAATACGCGTTGCAGCCGCGCGCGGGCCTGCGCATAGGCGTCGTCCGCGCTCACCTTTCCTTCCGGCTTCCACACCGGCGTGGTGAGATAAAGCCGGTCGGCCACCGCGTCGAAAATCGCCATCACCTGCGGGCGGATGAAACAGGCGTCGGGAATGCCGACGGTATCCGGCAGCGCATCCGGCAGGCGCTCCATGCATTTGACCATGTCATAGCCCATATAGCCCACCAGCCCGGCGCTCATCGGCGGCAAGCCTTCCGGAATCTCCAGCCGCGACGCCGCCAGGAGCGCGCGGAAGGCCGTCAGGCTTTCCTCCGGGCACGGGGTGAACGCGCCGCCGTGGGTGGCGATCTCGGCCCGCCTGCCGAAGCAGCGCCATGTCACATCCGGCATCAGGCCGATCACGGAGTAGCGGCCGCGTGTTTCCCCCTTTTCCACCGATTCCAGCAGGAAGCATGGCTCCGGCTGCCGCGCCAGCCGCAGCATGACGCCCACCGGCGTGTAAAGATCGGCGGGAATCTGCGTCCACACCAGCTGCGCGCGGGCCTGCGCATACGCGCGCGCGAACGCTTCAGGCGCGGGGTAAATCGTCTGGATGGTCACTGCTCGCCCGCATCGGCGCTCAGCGCGGAAAGCGCCTCGTTATTCACCGTGACGTGATATTTGCCGCGCAGATACTGGATATAGGCCTCGCGCAATTCCTGCCGCGTCATCTCGTCCTGCTTGGCGCGCTCGGCTTCGATGTTCTCTTTGGCGGCGCGCGCGGAAGGAAAGCGCGCCTTGACGATGGCCAGCATATAGCGGCCGTCGCGGGTGGCATAGGCGCCGGTGGCCTTGCCGGGCTCGAGCGCGAATATTTCCTGCACCAGCGGCGGCGGCAGCATCAGGTCTCCCGCCTTGACGGAATTGCGCTTCAGGCGGCCGGATGCGACGGTGGAAACCCCGCGCTTGGCCGCCTCTTCCGCCGGGTTCTTCGACGGCCGCAGCGCATCGGCCAGCGCGTGGGCCTCCGCCTGCAGCTGCCTGGCCTCCTCCTGCCTGCGCCACGCCGCCGCCACCTCCTCCTTCACCTCCGCGAACGGCTTGGCCTGCGCCGGCGTCACCTTTTCCACCTTCACCATGTAATACACGCCCGCGGCGCCCTTGCGCAAAGGCGATTCGCCGTTTTCCTCCACACCGAACGCCGTATCCAGAAATCCTTCATAGGGCGGAATGTCTTTCGCCAGCGCGCCGTGCGGCGTGGCGCCGGTATGCGCGACGGGGCCCACGGCGGCGCTGTTCATATGCAGCGCGGCGGCGGCCTCCTGCAACGTGCTGCCGCCGGCCAGCATGTCTTCCAGCTTCGCCGAAAACTTCGCCACCGCCTCTTCGGCATGTTCCGCGCGCAGTTCTTTTTCCAGCGCCGGCCGCACTTTCTCATACGGCTCCGTTTTGCTGCCCTTGAACAGCGCGGCGCGCTCGTCATACGCCGCTTTCACTTCCTCCTCCGGCACCTTCACCTCCGCCAGCAGCGCGTCTTCATGAATGGCGGCATAGCGCACGGTGCGGTATTCCGGCGCGGCGAACATCTCCGCATGCGCCTGGTAAAATGTCTTCAGCGCATCTTCGGCGGGCGCCGCCGTTTTTCCATGCCCCGGCATCAGCACGATCAGCTCCGCGCTGCGCTCCTCGTTTTGCGCTTCCCATAACGCCGCCAGCATGGCGTCGTTAATCGGCGCGCGCAGCGTGATGGCGGTCAGCAGCAATGACACCGCCTTCTCCTGCTTGATCCCCGCCACATACGCCGCTTCGGAAAGATTGTTGCGCCGCAGCACCGCATCGAACGCCGCGCGGTCGAACTGCCCCTTGGCGTCGGCGAAATTAGGATCGGTGCGAATCTCCCGGGCGATCACCGCATCGGGCACCAGCAGCCCCAGCGAGTCCGTTTCGCGCCGCAGCAGCTCGCCCATGATCATCTGCTCCAGCACCTGGCGCTCCACTCCCAGCATGCGCACCAGCTGCGGGGAATATTGCTTGCCCAGCACCTGCCGCGCGCGCTCCAGCGCCTGGGCGTATTTCCGCTGAAACGCCTCGTGCGAGATCGGCTGCCCGTCCACGGTGGCCAGCGCGCCGCCGCCGACGCGGCTGCGCAGCATGTCGCCCACGCCCCACACCGCAAAGCTCACGATCAGCAGCGCCAGCAATATCTTCGCGCCGAACCCGGCGGCCATCCCGCGCATTGTTTTCAGCATGAAAACCCTCCCGCCGCTTCGGATACCGCATTATCGTGGAATGTCAAAGCATTCATTTGCGGCGAAAGACGCCTCCTTGAATTACTGCGCGCCTGTGTTAGCTTTGCGCTGATGCGAAAGGCGATCATCGGCAACTGGAAAATGCACGGCACCCGGCCCGGCGCGCTGGCCCTGGCGGAGGCGGCGGCGACGCATGTGCGCAAGGTGCGGCCGGAATGCGAGGTGGTGCTCTGCCCGCCGGCCGTTTTCCTGTATGAGATCGACGCCGCCATCGCCTCTTCCGGCGTGAAGCTGGGCGGCCAGGATTGCCATGCGGCGGCGGAAGGCCCGTTCACCGGCGATATCAGCGCGGCGCAGCTGAAGGAGGCGGGATGCAGCCATGTCATCGTCGGCCATTCGGAGCGGCGCGCGGCATACGGCGAGCATAACGACGCCGTGCGCGACAAGGCGGCCCAGGCGATCACCCAGGGGCTTATCCCCATCATCTGCGTCGGCGAGCCGGCGGAGATCCGGCAGCAGGGCCAGGCCGAAGCATTCGTCGGGGCGGCGGCGCGGGCCTGCGTGCCGGAGGGCGTCATGCCGGTGCAATTCCTGCTTGCTTATGAACCGGTTTGGTCTATCGGCACGGGCAACACGCCGACGCTGGACGACATCATCCGCATGCATGCCCATTTAAAGACCTTGCTGCCGGGAGCAGCTGTGCTATATGGGGGATCAGTCAAGGGGAGCAACGCCGCCGCCATACTCGGCCTGCCGGAAGTGGACGGCGCGCTGGTGGGCGGGGCCAGCCTGAAGGCGGAGGAGTTTTGCGCCATTGTTGACGCGGCATGATCTCTGCGGTTATATTCCCGTCCCCTCGTGCGGGCCGATTAAACCATACGGATTTGTAAGGGATTGTTATGTACACGGTTTTGCTGGTCACACACACCATTCTGGTGCTGTTTCTGATCGCCATCATTCTGCTTCAGCGCAGCGGGGATGACGGCTTGAGCGGGTTGAGCGGCGGCGGCGGCAACCTGCTGTCAGGCCGGGCGGCGGGCAACGTGCTGACGCGCACCACCGCCATCCTCGCCACGCTGTTCATCTGCACCAGCCTGGCGCTGGCCATCATGAGCGGCCACATGCGCGGCCGCTCCATTCTGGACAGCGCGCCGGCGGAAACCGCGCCCGCGCCTGCCGCGGCACCGGCGCCTGTGCCGGAAACAATGCCAAGCGTTCCTAAGCCGGATTAAAGACACAACCCCTATTCGGAGAATGGAGAGCCTTATGGAAAAGAAGCTGCTGATCGTGGACGACGATGCGATGTCGCGCTATCTGGCGCCCGATATTTTCCCCGCGCCGGAATACACCATCTATATCGCCGACGGGCTGAAAGAGGCGATGACGATCCTGCGCAAAGACCCGGAGATCGCCGTGGTGGTGAGCGACCTGAAAATGGAAGATTCCAGCGACGGCCTGCAACTGCTGGCGCAGATGCGGAAAAACGGCCATACGCAGCGGTTCATCCTGGATACGTCCTTTCCCGATATCCCTGACGGCTCGCGCGATCTGTACGAAGAGCTTAGGTCGGAAATCTTCGCCGCGCATTTCCTTGCCATCTCGGAGGAGGAAGTCCGCCAATCGGTCATCCGCGCCTTTGAAACCCTGGAGGCGCCGCAGGCCCGCAAACTGGCCATCCCGGCGTGACCCGCGTCGGCCGGCTGCTGACGCGGCACTGGCTGATTGCCCTGCCGGTGATGGGCATATCCGCGCTGGTGCTTGGGCTGTGCTCTTACAACCTCTTTTTCCTGCTGCGGGCCAATTTCCTCCTGATCCGCGACTACGGCGTCATGGCGCTGCTGGAAGGAGCCTTGCAGCAATTGGCGGAATTGATCCTTTACGGCCTCGCCAGCCTGGCCGCCTACATTCTTTTTAAAGCCTGTGAAAAAGTGCTGGTGGAGCGGGTGCTGAAAGGCCACTGACGGCATCATTTCCGCGCAAAGCCGTTGCGCGGATGCCGCGTTGCATTTACTATCCCCTTATGACCCGATTCATCTTCATTACCGGCGGAGTGGTTTCCTCGCTGGGCAAAGGGCTGGCCAGCGCCTCGCTGGCGGCGCTGCTGCAGGCGCGCGGCTACCGCGTGCGGCTGCGGAAACTGGACCCTTATCTGAACGTGGACCCCGGCACCATGAACCCCAACCAGCACGGGGAGGTGTTCGTCACCGACGACGGCGCGGAGACCGATCTCGACCTCGGCCATTACGAGCGCTTCACCAACGTGGCGGCCCGCAAGAGCGACAACGTCACCACCGGGCAGATTTACTCCAAGCTGCTCTCCAAGGAGCGGCGGGGCGATTATCTTGGCGGCACGGTACAGGTGATTCCGCATGTGACCGACCTCATCAAGGAATTCGTGGTGAACGACACCGAGGGCGAGGATTTCGTGCTGTGCGAAATCGGCGGCACGGTGGGCGACATCGAAGGCCTGCCCTTCTTCGAGGCCATCCGCCAGCTGGGTTACGAGATGGGCAAACAGCGCGTGCTGTTCATGCATGTGACGCTGGTGCCCTACATCGCCGCGGCGCGCGAGATCAAAACCAAGCCCACCCAGCACTCGGTAAAGGAGCTGCGCTCCATCGGCATCCAGCCGGACATTCTGCTCTGCCGCGCCGAGCGCGAGATTCCGCTGGCCGAGCGCCGCAAGATCGCGCTGTTCTGCAATCTGCGCGAAGAAGCGGTGATCCAGGGGCTGGACGCCGCCTCCATTTACGAGGTGCCGCGCAATCTTTCGGAGCAGGGGCTGGACCGGCAGGTGCTGTCGCATTTCGCGCTGCCTGCCCAGAGCGTGCCGGAGCTGGCGCGCTGGGACGACATCACCCGCCGCATCCATGCGCCCAAGGGCGAGGTTACGGTGGCGGTGGTGGGCAAATACACCGGCATCGGCGATGTGTATAAATCGCTGGCCGAGGCGCTGGACCATGCCGGCATCGCCAACCAGCTGAAAGTGCACGTGCGTTGGGTGGATGCCGCCGCCAATGACATCGAGGCGGCGTTGCAGGGGGCGCATGCCATCCTCGTTCCCGGCGGCTTCGGCGAGCGCGGCGTGAGCGGCAAGCTGGCTGCCATTGAATATGCGCGAGAGCGCAAGGTGCCGTATCTGGGCATCTGCTTCGGCATGCAGCTGGCCTGCATTGAGTTCGCGCGCAACGCGCTTGGCATGAAAGACGCCACCTCCACCGAGTTCGGCGCCTATGATGACAGGGACGGCCGAGGCCCGCTGATCGGGCTGATGACGGAATGGATGCGCGGCAACGTGCTGGAAACCCGCCGCCATGACGGCGACCTGGGTGGCACCATGCGCCTGGGCGCGTATGATTGCATCATCGCGCCGGGCTCGCTGGCGCACCGGGTATATGGCGCCGAGCAAATCACCGAGCGCCACCGCCACCGCTATGAGGTGAACATCGCCTACCGGGCGCAGATGGAAGAAGGAGGCATGCGTTTTTCCGGCATGTCGCCGGGCGGCAACCTGCCGGAGATCGTGGAGCTGGCGGACCACCCCTTCTTCATCGGCGTGCAGTTCCATCCCGAGTTCAAATCCCGCCCCTTCGCGGCGCATCCGCTGTTCGCCGCCTTCGTGCAGGCGGCGGCGCAACGCGCGGAAAAAGAGCCGAAGCCCGCGCATGTGCTGCGTATGCCGGCCAAGGCATAAGCAGTGGCGGGCGTGCGCGATAATCCGCAGGCAAGCCGCTATGAGCTGGAAACGGAAGGCCGGCTTTCCGTGGCGGAGTATCAGCGGCAGGGCAACCGGCTGATGATCACCCATGTCGAAGTGCCGGACGCGCTGCGCGGACGCGGCATCGCCGCCGAATTGATGAAAGCCGTGGTGGAAGACGCTACACGGCAGCAGCTCGAAATCGTGCCGGTGTGCTCTTATGCCGCATCCTATCTGCGGCGGCAATAAACCCGGGTTTGAGTTCTTGGGCCTTGTATAGGTTATCATTGCACTAGATTAACTTGACAAACCCTTGAATTAATCTAGACTGTCTAGATGCAAACGTGGCAGCTGCAAGACGCGAAAAATAAGTTCAGCGAGCTGGTGGAGCACGCGCTCCGTGCCGGGCCGCAGCTGGTCACGCGCCGCGGCAAGCCGACGGTCGTGGTGATGTCTGCGGCGGAATATGAGCAAACGCAAAAAAAATCCGGAAAGGATTTCAAGGAATTTCTGCTGTCGCTTCCCCAGATGCCTGGGGAATGGTTCGAAAATGGAGAGGATCCGTTTCAACGAATCGATGGCCCCATCCGGGATATCGACCTTTGAAATACCTGCTCGATACCAATATTATTTCCGAGCTTTACAAGCCAAGGCCGCACGGCTCCGTCGTTAGGTGGATAGAGCGGCAGGATGCCTCGACGCTTTACCTGAGCGCAATCACCATTGGAGAAATCCGCCGCGGCATTGAGAAAAAGCGCATTCGGGCGGAATACCCGGATTCCATGGAACGCGCAGCGAACTCCCTTCTGCACATGGAGACGGTATTCGCTGAAAAAATCTGGCCTTTTGATCACAGGGCCGCGCATATATGGGCCACCATTACCCTCTGCCACCCTGACAAAATACTGGATACCCAGATTGCCAGTATTGCACTGACCAATCAGGCCGCCATTGTAACGCGGAATAAAGATTTTACCGATTTAGCTTCGAGAATCGAGGAGTTCGGCATAAGCTTGCCGCTGATAAATCCTTTTGATGAAGCACATTGACATGAACCCCTCCCGCGTCTCCGCAGGCAACGTCACCTTCGGCAACAACCTGCCCTTCGTGCTGATCGCCGGGCCGTGCCAGATGGAATCGCGCGATCACGCCATGATGATGGCGGAGCGGCTGGTGGCGCTCGCCGCCCGCCACGGCATTCCTTTCGTGTATAAAACCTCGTATGACAAGGCCAACCGCACCAGCCTCTCAGGCAAGCGCGGTTTAGGGCTGGAGGCGGCGCTGCCGGTATTCGCGGAGATTAAAAAGACTTTCGGCTGCCCGGTGCTGACCGACGTGCACAGCGAGGCGCAATGCGCGGCAGCGGCAACGGCGGTGGACATTTTGCAGATCCCCGCTTTCCTGTGCCGCCAGACCGACCTGCTGGTGGCGGCGGCCAAAACCGGCGCGGCGGTGAACGTGAAGAAAGGGCAGTTCCTGGCGCCGTGGGACATGGCCAACGTGGCGGAAAAAATCACCGCCTCCGGCAATGCGCGCGTGCTGCTCACCGAGCGCGGGGCTTCCTTCGGCTATAACACGCTGGTGACGGATTTCCGCAGCTTCCCCATTATGGCCGCCACCGGCCACCCGGTGATTTTCGACGCCACGCACAGCGTGCAGCAGCCGGGCGGGCAGGGCTCCGCCTCCGGCGGCCAACGCGAATTCGTGCCGCACCTGGCGCGCGCCGCCGCCGCGGTGGGCGTGGCGGGAATTTTCATGGAAACGCATCAAGACCCTGACCGCGCCCCCTCCGACGGGCCGTGCATGGTGAAGCTGTCCGATATGGATGCGTTGCTGCAATCGCTGCAGGCGATCGACGCGCTGGTCAAATAGCTTGATATTCCTTAGGTTTTTATTATAATATTCGCGTCTGAGTAACATTACGGAGAAAATAAATGCCTAAAAATCAAGCAACAGACTATGAGAAGATCATAAAAAGAGTTTATGGCGATACACTAAATGACGCCCAAAAGCAGGAACTGATGAGCGCGCTTGCCCTTGTTGATGAGCAAACTCCTGCTTTGCATTTATTCATGGAATCAGGCAGCAAGAATCGATTACTTGCCGCTTTCGTGGAAGGGCACAGGAATGGGGTAATCGATTTGACTACAAAAGAATTTGATCTGAATGAGACTATCGCGACACTGACTAAGGAACAATATTTAACGTTTGCCGAGCCCCATCGTACTCATCGAAGCCACGGCTTGGATCTAAACGGCAGC
>JAFATP010000258.1 GCA_019243895.1 Alphaproteobacteria bacterium | reverse complement strand
TGGGAGAGGAAGATACGGCCTATGCGGGATTTCTTGCCGGGCACTTTTCACAATTAAAGCCTGAGCAGTCTGCACGTATTGCCATGCATCTGGCAGCTGCAAAATTAGAGGAAGAGCGCCCCTCCTTGCAAGACCCGCGCGCCGTACTTGAGAGGTCGGCAGCAACCAGAGAGCTGCTGCCAAGGCTCAACAATCGTTTCAGCGGAGTAGGTTATGGGAAGGCACCTGAAGCATCCGAATATCATATTGGATGAGTGTAAGCGCATGCCCGGAAACGCGCAAACGGACGTCGCCAGACGCTTACGAAAGGAATGCCCTGAGGCCGACCGAGCGGTGGCGCTTTCGTTAAGGCGGCGGAGTTTCATCAAGAGAGCCTGAACGATGATGTGCGCGTCAAGGTGCCGATTTCAGGTGGCCCTTTAATCTAAGCAAACCGCGCCGGGTCGGCGGGATACACGCCCAGGAGCGTCACCTTCTTGCAGAAGAACCCGAGCTCCTCCAGCGCCAGCTGCACGCGCTTCTCACTGGGATGGCCCTCGAAGCTCAGGAAAAACTGCGCTGCTTCGCGCTTCATGCCGCCGGGAATATAGCTTTCCAGCTTCACGATGTTGACGCTGTTGGTGGCGAACCCGCCCAGCGCCTTATAAAGCGCGGCCGGGATATTGCGGATGGTGAACAGCACCGTGGTGAGAATGCGCGCGTCGTCCCTCGGCTCCGGGTCCACCGGCTCGCGCGCGATGATGATGAACACGGTGGTGTTGTCGTCGGCGTCCTGCATGTGCTCTTTCACCGTTTGCAGGTCATAAAGCTGGGCCGCCAGCGGTGAGGCGATGGCGGCCTTGCTCGCGTCTTTCCATTGCGCCACGTCCGCCGCCGCCTGCGCGGTGTTGGAATACGCATGCGCCGTCACGCCCAGCGCGCGGATATTCTCCCGGCATTGCAGCAGCCCCTGCGGGTGGCTATAAACATCCGTGATGGTGGAAAGCGACGCGCCGTGGGGGCCCATCAGCACATGCTCGATTTTCTGGAAGAATTCGCCCACGATGTGCAGATTGCTGCGCGGCAGCAGCTGATGGATCTCCGCCACGCGGCCGGCCTGGGAGTTTTCGATGGGGATCATGCCCAGCGCGGCGCGCCCCTCGGAAACCGCGCTAAACACGTCTTCAAAGCTGGGGCAGGGCAGCGTGTGCATATAAGGGCAGGCCTGGCGGCAGGCCAGGTCGGCATTGGCGCCTTCGATGCCCATGAAGGCGATGGTGTTTTGCGGGTCTTGCACGGGGATGGACATAACTCTCTGGAACTTTTATATTTAAAGAAATAGCGAAGAAAGAAAGATATAAACCGCCCATGAGCAGCTTGCAACCCTGGACTCCCGAAACCTGGCGCCATAAGCCCATCCGCCAGCAACCGCAATACCCGGACCGCGCCAGACTCGCCCACGTCGAGCGCGATCTGGCCGGGCTGCCGCCGCTGGTGGCCGCCTCCGAGACGCGCGTGCTGAAGACGGAGCTGGCGCAGGTGGCGCTGGGCAAGGCGTTTCTGCTGCAAGGGGGCGATTGCGCCGAGAGCTTCGCCGAGTTCAGTGAAGATAACCTGCGCAGCTATTTCCGCGTGATGCTGCAGATGACGATGGCGCTCATGTATGGCGCGGGCTGCCCGGTGGTGAAAGTGGGGCGCATCGCTGGCCAGTTCGCCAAGCCGCGCTCGGAGGATACCGAAACCCATGACGGCATCGAGCTGCCCAGCTATCGTGGGGATATGGTCAACGCCATGGACTTCACGCCGGAGGCGCGCGTTCCGGCGCCGGAGCGGCTGCTGAAAGTGTATCAGCAAAGCGCCATCACGCTGAACTTCCTGCGTTCGTTGGCCAGGGGCGGCTATGCCTCGCTGCGGCAGATCTCGCAGTGGAACGACGAATTCATCCGCACCTCCGCGCAAGGCAAGCGCTTTCAGGAGTTGGCCGACAGCATCAACTCGGCGCTCAGCTTCATCGCCGCCTGCGGCGTGCCGCTGGACGAAGTGCGGCAATTCTCCGAGGCGAAATTTTATACCTCTCACGAGGCGCTGCTGCTGGGATATGAGCAGGCGCTCACCCGCTTCGACGACAACGAACAGCGCTGGTATGACTGCTCGGCCCATATGCTGTGGATCGGCGACCGCACGCGCGATGCGGGCGAGGCGCATGTAGAGTTCCTGCGCGGCATCGCCAACCCCATCGCGTGCAAGGTGGGGCCCAGCACCTCGCGCGATGGCCTGCTGGCGCTGATCGACCTGCTGAACCCGGAGAACGAGCCGGGCAAGCTCACGCTGATCGCGCGCATGGGCGCCGCCAAGATCGGCGAGAAACTGTCGCCGCTGGTGCGCGCGGTGAAGGAGTCGGGCAAGACGGTGGTATGGGCGTGCGACCCCATGCACGGCAACACCATCAAGGCGCCCGGCGGCTATAAAACGCGCCGCTTCACCGATATTCTCTCCGAGGTGCGGCAGTTCTTCGCCATTCACAAGGCCGAAGGGTCTTACGCCGGCGGCGTGCATTTCGAGATGACCGGGCAGGATGTCACCGAATGCCTGGGCGGGGCGCAGGCCATTTCTGAAATCAACCTCTCCGACCGCTATCACACGCATTGCGACCCGCGCCTGAACGCCAACCAGGCGCTGGAGCTGGCATTCCTGATCGCCGAGATGCTGAAGGGCAACAAAGGCGAAGCGCAGGGGCTGGGGTGGAAGGGGTAGCCGGCGGCTAGCTCTTCATGGGATTATCCATTGCCCAGGTTTTGCGTATTGTCGGATGACCGGGTAACGTCGCCGGGAGTCATGCCGT
>JAFATP010000162.1 GCA_019243895.1 Alphaproteobacteria bacterium | reverse complement strand
CGGCAAGCTCGATCGCTTCGCGGTCTGGATCACCGATCGGGTCAGCACGATCGGGTTCTTTCTGATCATCTTCGCGTGGACGGTGCTCTGGCTCGGCTGGAATCTGCTGGCACCGAAAGAACTGCAATTCGACCCGCCGATGGGCTTTGTGTTCTGGCTTTTCATCTCCAATCTCATCCAGATCATGCTGATGCCGCTGATCATGCTGGGACAGAATATTCAGGGCCAGCACGCCGAAGCGCGTGCGGAGCACGACCTGGAGGTGAACATCAAGGCCGAGCAGGAGATCGAAGTGATCTTAAGCCATTTGGAATATCAAAATGCCATCCTGATTGCCATGCTGGAGAAGCTCGGCGTCAATCTGGATGAGGCGCTGAAAGCTATTCACCCATAGCTTTATACATCCATTACGCCATCGGTTAGCAAGGCATATGGGTTCCTGATATGCGCCTGTATACTCTTCGCCGCATACGCGGATTCACTATTAACATGAGGAGAAGGAGAGGTTATGGGGCGCGGGATTCTGTTATGGCTGCTGGGGGTGCCGATCCCCGTCATTCTGCTTCTGGCATTATTGTGGCGCTAAACGCCGCCGAAATTATTCACGGGAAGGGCTTAACCCATGCGCAATACTTCTTTAGAAAATACGATCGCCGCTAATGATAGCGGCCCGATGGAATCCTCTTTTTCCGCCATTTCCTGGCCCGCCATCATCGGCGGCGCGTTTGTCGCAGCGGCGGTTTCGCTGATTCTGCTGTTCCTCGGCTCCGGGCTGGGGCTCACCTGGGCTTCCCCCTGGTCGCGCCACGGAGAAGGCATTGCTTCTTCGACCACCGCCTTCACGGTGAAGACGGTGATCTGGATGATCGTCATGCAATGGGCGGCTTCGGCATTCGGCGGCTATCTTGCGGGGCGGCTGCGCAGTAAATGGGTGGGATTGCATACCGACGAGGTCTTCTTCCGCGATACGGCACATGGTTTTCTCACCTGGGCGGTCGCCACGGTCTTTACTGCGGCTTTTCTTGCGTCGGCGGCCGCTTCGGCCATCAGCGGCGGCGTGCACGCCGCAAGCATCGTGGCGGCGGGCGCTTCTGCCGGCGCCAGTGCAGGAGCCACATCCAATCCTTCGAATTACGGCGGGCCGATGGCTTATTACATTGATACGCTTTTCCGCTCCGACCATCCCGCGCCGGACGCTTCCGATCAGGAGGTCCACGCCGAAAGCCTGCGCATTATCGTAACGGATATGAAAAACGGTGCTGTTCCTGAAGCCGATAAGGCCTATCTGGCGCAGTTGGTTTCCGCGCGCACCGGCCTTTCCCAGCCTGATGCCGCGCATCGGGTGGATGATGTGCTGGCACAGATCGACGCCGCGGAGGCCAAGATGCGCCAGGCGGCGGAGGCAGCGCGGAAAGCGGGTGCTTATTTCGCCCTCTTTACCTTCCTGTCGATGCTGATCGGCGCGTTCATCGCCAGCGTGGCGGCAGCAATCGGCGGACGCCACCGCGATTTGTATTAACCTCTTTGGTGTTCCAGGAACTGGTCCAGCAGCTTTTGCAGTTGCTGGACCGTTTTTTCTTCCTTCAGCCGCCCGCCCGCATCAAACGCGTCATAGGCGCGGGGCAGACCCATCATGCCGGGAAATACATGCACGCCGAGCACCTCGAACGGAATGCGCGTATGCCACAGGCTGCGCACGGCGCCCAGCGCCCCCGGCGATGCGCCCAGCAACAGCAGCGGCTTGCCTTCCAGCGACACCGGTTTTTCCCGCGACAGCCAGTCGATAACATTTTTCAGAATGCCTGGAATCGAGCCGTTATATTCCGGCGTGGAGACCACCAGCCCGTCGGTGGACGCAATACGTTTACCCAGGCGCCGCGCCGGTTCGGGAACGCCGGTGGCAGCTTCGATATCGCCGTCATAAGGCGGCATCGGATAGTCTTTGAGATCCAGATACTCCGCCTCATGCCCGCCCTTGGCCTGCGCCAGTCGCAGCGCCTCGCGCACGAATTTCTTATTGCACGAATCGGTCCGCAGCGAGCCGGCAAAGAAAAGTAGCTTCATGACGATCTCCTTTCCGCAAGATCGAAAATAAGAATTTCCGATTGCTGGTTGGCCGTAAACTCCATCATCTTCTCCTGCCGCACGCCGGCGGCGTCCCCCTGTTTCAGCGTATGACCGTTCACAACCGCTTCGCCGCGCGCCATCTGCACCCAGGCCATACGGCCCGCCCCCATGGTATAATGGAAAGTTTGGCCCGCATCCAGGTCAAGTACGTAAAGCGACGCATCCTGATGAATAGTCAGGCTGCCGTCGCGCCCGTCCTTTGCCGCCAGCAGCGTAAGCTGGCCGGACTTCCGCTTGGCGCTGAAATTTTTCTGCTCATAGCCTGGGGCGATGCCCTGTTGCTCCGGCTCAATCCAGATCTGCAGCAGATGCACCGCTTCATCGTCCAGCGGGTTATATTCGCTGTGCACAATGCCGGTGCCCGCGCTCATGCGCTGCACGTCTCCCGGCACGATGACGGAGCCGGTGCCCAGCGAATCCTTATGCTCAAGCGCCCCTTCCAGCACATAGGTGATGATCTCCATGTCGCGGTGCGGATGGGCGCCGAAGCCCGAGCGCGGCTTGATTTTATCCTCGTTGATAACGCGCAACGGGCCAAAGCCCATATGCGCCTGATCATAATAACTCCCGAAGCTGAAGCTGTGCTTGCTGTCAAGCCAGCCGATCTGCGCGGCGCCGCGCGCCGCCGATGGACGAAGTGTCAGCATAATTCCTCCCTGGACGGATTCTTGCCGTCAACGTTGATTCTCCTTCCATTGCGGAAGGCGTGAAGCTATCATATGCTCATCAGGTATCGATTGTATAGTAGGCAGTTTTAATATACTTGGTATGGCGTAATATACTCATGGAAAAGCAGCGTAATCCTTCGCCTGGGACACCGAAAGCATCGCCGCAGGATTGCCCCATTTTCCTCACCCTTAGCCTGATCGCCAATAAATGGTCGATCCGGATTATGGAATTGCTGCTGCTGGCCGACGGCAATACGCTCCGCTTCAGCCAGGTGAAAAAGGCGCTGCCGGGCATCACCCAGCGCGAATTGACCAAGCGCCTGCGGGAATTCGAAACCGCCGGCATCGTCACGCGCAGGGTTTACGCGGAAATGCCGCTGCGCGTGGAGTATACGCTGACGGCGCTGGGCCGTTCGCTATGCGATCCCATCCAGGCACTCTCCCGCTGGGCGGAGAAATACGGCGCGCGCGTGCAGCAAAAGCGCAAGGAATATGCGGCGCGGAATCGGCCACCGCAAGAATCGGATATTTAAACTTCGCCCCATTCGCTATAGTGACCGCATGGAAACCGCCGCCCGCGCCCGCCTCGAAACCTCCTTGATGCAAGATATCTGCCGCTACATCGAATCGCATAGCGGAGAAAATTTGAGCCTGGCGCTGCTGGCAAAACAGGCGCAGCTAAGCCCCGCCCATTTCCAGCGCCGCTTTAAGGCGGCCATCGGCGTCACTCCGAAGCATTACGCCGAAGCCTGCCGCCTGCGGAAGCTTAAACACGGCTTGCGGCAGCAGCCTTCCGTCACCGCCGCTATTTATGACGCGGGATTTTCGTCGCCGAGCCGCGTCTACGAGCGGGTGGAGACTCGCCTCGGCATGACGCCGAAACAATACCGCGGCTCCGGCAAGGGCGTCGCCATTTCTTACGCCGCGGCCGATACGCCGCTCGGACCGATTCTGCTGGGCGCCACCGACCGCGGCTTATGCTTCCTGCAATTCCGCGAACCGCTCCAGGAGGAAGCGGAGCAGCTCCGGCGCGAATACCCGCAAGCGACGTTCGCCCCGATGGATACCGCGCACCGCGAACAATTCGGCGCATGGATGCAGGCGCTATCCCAGTATCTAAGCGGGCATGTGGCCATGCCGGATCTGCCGCTCGACATTCGCGGCACAGTATTCCAGCTTAAAGTGTGGAATTATCTTCAAACCATTCCCTCCGGCAGCGTCGAATCCTATGCGCACGTCGCCGCCGCCATCGGCCAGCCCGAAGCCGCGCGCGCAGTGGCCAACGCCTGCGCCCGCAACCGCATCGCCATCGTCATCCCCTGTCATCGGGTCATCCGCGGCAATGGCGCACTGGCCGGCTATCGCTGGGGTGTGGAGCGCAAGCGCACGCTGCTCGCGCTTGAGCAAGCGGCCGCATCTTTGCGGAATATGGTTTGAAGCGATTTACCTACTCCACCGCGAAGCGCACGCGGATATCGAACAGGGAGGCGATAGGGTTCCCCCCATCCGTGGCAGGCGCGAAGCGCCAGGTTTTAAGCGCCTCCAGCAGCAGCCGGTTTAATCTCGGATTCTGGCTCGGCGTCAGCAATTCCACCGTAGCGCTGCCGTCCACGGCGATGTGGAAACGCGCCGTCGCATAGGTATTGAATGCCTCGCGGCGCAGATCGTCGGGGATTTTCGGCATGGGTTGATAGATGATCGTCGCACCGTGATTGTTCAATCTGGCTTCCTGCCATTGCTGCTCAGGCTTTGACGTTTCCGTATGCGCTTCAGGCTGCGTTGGCGCATTTTTCTCAGGTTGGAATTTAACAAGGTGTTTTTTAGCGACTGTTACACCCGAGCGGGTAACCGGCGGTGCGGGTGTCAAGGATTCTTGTTTCGGCGGGGCCGTTTCCGCCTGCATCTGCGCCAGCGTGACCAGCTGGACGGTAATCGCCGCTGTCCCCTGCATCGGCCGCACGGTCTCGCGTCCTGCCAGCAGCCAGATCAGCAACAGAATACAGGCGTGAAATGCCAGGCTTCCGCTTAAGCCCGCCATGTTATATGAGGGTTGTTCATCCCGCGTCACGTCAAAACGGTTTGCTTAAAGAAACCAGGAATGTCCGGCGTGGGCCGTATTGCGGCGCGAACACTCCGATGCCGGATCCGTCGCGGATTTCATAAACCTTGTCGAACAGATTGATGACCGAGAGCCTGGCATCGAGCGGTCCGGCTTTGCCAAGATCGAAGGTGTGATCGGCGGCGGCGTTGACCTGCGTATAGAACGGCAGGTGGTCGGTATTGGCGAAACCGCTGCGCAGACCGCTGCCATAGAGCAGATCGATGCTATATTTGACAGTGTTCCAAGTATAGGCTGCGCCCGCCGAGCCGGTAACAATCTGGTCGTGGTCGAGATGCACCCAGTGATTGGCTATATAGTCTAATTCATCCTGCCCGAAATTATACTGGCCGGATTCCACGCCTTTGCCCATTGCCCGCGACAAGGCGAGGTTGGCATAGCCGGAAAACGCGTCATTGCGGTAATCGCCGGAAAATTCTACGCCGCGCACATACCCCTTATCATAGTTGAACGGCGCGAAGATCAGCGCTTGGCCGAATTGCCCTTCATCAAGCAGATGATGCGCCTGCTTAAAATAGGCATCCGCACCAAGCGTCAGATGCTCACCGAATTTCTGAATGACGCCGGCATCATAGTAATTATCGCTTTCCGGCCTGACTGGCGAAGAAGCGCCGGTCGGCGGCGCGCCGGTGGTATTCTGGAAAGCCGCGATGGTTACCGGTGCGATCAATTCCGTGGCGGGCGGCGTGAAATAACGGGCATATCCGGCATGCAGCTTGGTGTCCGGCGTCAGGTCATAGATGGCGCTGAGGCGAGGCTCCAGTTGATCGGCCGTGACATAGGCGTCGTAATAATCGAAGCGCGCGCCGTAATTGATGGTGAGCTTATCGGCCGGCTTCCACTCATCCTGCAGGTAGGCGCCCAGCAGCGTCGCGCCCTTGCTATGATTATCGATGATGCCCAATGGCGTGCAGGGATTCGTGGTGCAGTCCGGCCCGGTGGCGGAAAACACCAGCGAATTGATGTCGCTCTGCGCAGTTTCGTAACTGCCTTGCCAGCCGAAGCGCACGGTATGGCTGTCATCCAAATGATAGGCATAGTCATTTTGCAGGCCGTTGGTAAGATTTTCCTGATCGACGCGCGAGGCGATGCCGTTGAAGATCAGATCGCCCGCCGGATCGGGTTTGTACAGCACCATGCTGTTGCGGATAAAGAGCGCGAACTGATAATCCGTTTTGTCGCCGATCAGTCCCTGCAGCGCCGCGATGGCATAGGTATTATGCTCGAACTGGCGCTCGTTCAAATCAGCGGAGTTGAAATCGGGCGTGCCGCTTAGCATATATTGCGTCGCCTGGCCGGGATTATTGGGAATCTGGAAGCGATTGGTGGAGTTGCCGAAAATCAGGCTGATGCGGTTTTCGGGATTCAGCACATAGGACATATAGCCGAATTCCTTATCCTGCCGGGTATAATCGTGA
>JAFATP010000159.1 GCA_019243895.1 Alphaproteobacteria bacterium | reverse complement strand
TCCACGGCGGTATGAATGAACCCCAGCGACTCGGGAATATCTTTCTGGAATGCGGTGTGAATGGTTTCCTGTTCCTTCGGCTTCAGCGCGGCGGCGGCTTTATCGACCAGCGGCAGCGCCTCCTTGAGCGCCAGCTCAAGCTCGCCGGCAAACCCTTTCAAGTTCACCAGCGGCGCGCGCAGGTCGTGGCTGGCGATGTATGCGAAGCTTTCCAGGTCAGCGTTCAGGTGCTTGAGCTGTTCTTCCTTTTCTTTTTGTTCGGTGATGTCGGTATGGGTGCCCACCATGCGGCGCACGCCGCCCTGCTCATCCCATGAAGCCACGCCGCGCGCAAGAATCCAGCGCCAGGAGCCGTCCTTGTGACGCAGCCGGAACACCGAGTTATAATGCGGCGTTTCCCGCCGGAAATATTGTTCCAACGCTTCCCATGCGGAGGCGTAATCATCCGGGTGCAGCAACCGGTTGAAGGTTTCGATGCTGCCGGGCATTTCCGGCGGAGTGTAACCCAGCAGCCGCTCGTAGCTGGGCGAATAGAGCACGGTGCCGCTTTGCGGATCGTAGTCGAAGATTCCGTCGCTCACCCCTTCCAGCACCATGCGGTGCCCTTCCTCGAAGGCGTGGAAAATGGCCTGCGCGCGGCGGTTCCGCGCCACCAGCGCCCATACCAGCAGATTGGCCAGCGTTACCCCTCCCACCGCCACCAGCGCGCCGGCGAAAAGGGTGAACACATAGAGCCGCTGCTCGTCATTGGCGCGGGCGGTGCGCTGATGCAGCAGCGCATCTTCATCGCTTAGGAAATCGCCCACATCCTCCCGCAGCTTGTTGGTGGCCGCCTGCGTCTGCGCCAGATCCTGCGCGTTCAGCACGGCGCCCTGCTCAAACCGCCGGGTATGCTCATTCAATATATGCAGCACCGCCGCCAGATCCCTGCCGATCTCGTCGATGCGGCGCTGCTCCGTCGCATTGTCGTTGACAGTGCCCTTAAGCCGCGTCAGCACCTGCGCGGCTTCCGCTTCGGCGGCGGGGTTTAGAAAAACCGGCGAGTGAGTCAGCAGGTAACCGCGCTGGCCGTTTTCCACGTCATCCGCTGCGATCAGCAGCTTCCTTCCGTCCCTCATCACCTCGTAGCTGTGGGTAACCCACAGGTTGCTGAGATTATACGCCTCCCATTGCCGGTATAAAACCAAGGTAAAGCAGCCCAGCAGCACAATTGAGATGAGAAAGACGGCGGAGAAATAATGCTTCTGGGGGTAATACTCTATCATATGTCCTGAAGAGAAGGTCCGCCGACCATATCGCAACCGGATAAAAAAGCGATAGGATTATCCGGGCCCTGGCGGCCGCCTACGGCGCCGGCACTGGCACGGCGACCGGCGGATAGGCGGTGGTTCGCGTCACGGTGGTGGATTCGCTGACGCCGTCCGGGCGCCCCGACGGCGCATAATAAGTGCGCTCGGTCATGCTTTCCGTAGTGGCGGGCATCACCGCGACAATGCGCGGCTGGCGCAACGGCGCCAGCTCTTGGGCATTGGCGATGACGCCGTCGATCTCATAGAGCATCCCCCCCAGCAGCTGGGTTTGCATCAACACCGGGTGCCCGTCCACGGCGAAGCGGTCGTGAAACGGCTGGCCCAAGCTTATGAAGCGGTGATTGATGCCGTACACGCCGCCTTTTAAATAAGCGGAATTATCCAAATACACCGGCCCTGGCACGATGTGATTACGCAGGATCACAGCAATATCTTGCCGGCACTGGTCGGAATAAAGGCAGGGGTATTCCGCGGGCGTCAGCCGGCTGAAGGCCTCATTGACGGGAGCGAACACGGTATATTGGCCGAAATCGCTCATTTCATTGATCACGCCGGTGGCTTCCAGCGCATGGGTGAATTGCGAGAGTTCCGGGCGGCCCTGCAATGCCTGTATCACGCTGCTGTTGGCGGCATGGGCCGCAGGTATGCTTAGCGCGCTGATGAAAAGCCCGCTCAGCAGGTGACGGAATGCCTGTTTCATAACCCCTCCATTCGCCGCATTATACCGCTTCCTATCCCATCACCGCGCATATCAAAAAGCCGCACGCCGGCCCCGCCCCTTTTATAAAAATCATATAAAAGGAATGATTGATATTTTTTAGGATTAACGCAGGCCCGCTTAGGCGACCTTGGCGCTGGCGGACTCTTCGCCCACCATTTCCATGCGGTAGCCGATGCCCGGCTCGGTGACGATCAGCTTCGGCGAAGCGGGGTCTTCCTCGATCTTTTCGCGGATCTGCCCCACATACACCCGCAGATACTGCGTGTCCTCGCCATGCGCCGGCCCCCACACTTCTTTCAGAATGTGCTTATGCGTGAGCATCTTGCCGCGGTTCACCATGAAGAAGCGCAGCAGGTCGTATTCCTTGGGTGTAAAGGGCGTCTTTTCGCCGTCGATATACACTTCATGGCGCACCAGATCCATGCGCAGCTTGCCGTTGGAGAGTTCCGGCTCGCCCGCCTCGCGCACCGCGGATTTACGCAAATTGGCGTGAATGCGCGCCAGCAGCACGTCGGCGGAGAAGGGCTTGATCACATAATCGTCGGCGCCGAGATTCAGGGCGGCCGCCACCTCTTCATCGCCGGCCCGCACCGACAGCACCACGATCGGCGCCTGCGACCATTGCCGGATGGCGGTGATCACCTCTTTGCCGTCCATGTCCGGCAGGCCGAGATCCAGCAGCACCATGTCGGGTTTCAGGGAGGCGCTCAGGCGCACCGCCTGTTTGCCGGAGTCGCTTTCCTCGATGCGGAAATCCGACGCGTCCAGGAAAATGGAGAGCATTTTGCGAATCTGCGGCTCGTCATCGACGATCAGGATCGTATTCTTTTTCTCATGCATAGAGTCTGTCCCGATGTAAAAATGATTAAAATTTTTCAAGTAAATCAGTGTGATCCCAGCTGCGCCACAAGGCTTTACGTGGCGGCGGAGGTAAAAGAATATACCCAATCACCGCGCTTGTCATCCATCTTGCCGCCACTGGATATAAGCGGCCCTTTGCAAAGAAGCGCTATGGAGAAGCGGCTTATTCGGTAAACCATTCATAAATAATGCACATATTTTTGTCCTTGGTCGGCGGATCAGGCATTGTATAGTAGGGATTCACGGAATGGATAAAATTCCAGGAAATTTAAAGCATTCCGTAACTTTCGTTTAACTTAATGTTCAACGTTCATGGGCATACTGGTCTTATACACCGCAGTTAAGAGTCCCGAAGGAAGCGATGGGGCGGAAAAGCAGGGCGACCTGCTCGTCGCCGAACCGAAGGTTCAAACCCAGAAGCCTCCCTTCTTCAAGGTGGTGATGCTCAATGACGACTTCACGCCAATGGAGTTCGTCGTGGCAGTGCTGAAGGACGTGTTCCGCAAGGGGCATGAGGAAGCCATCAGCATCATGCTGGAAGTACACCAGTCTGGCGCGGGCATCTGCGGGGTATACACGCGGGATGTGGCGGAAACCAAGGCGGAAGCCGTCATCGCCATCGCCCGCGGTCATGAATACCCGCTGCAATGCTTGGTGGAACGGGCATAACAGGGGCAGAGCGGAAACGAAAGTTACAAAGGGGAATGGGGCTTTATGCTTTCGAAAAACCTGGAGATCAGCCTGCACCGTGCGCTTTCGCTCGCCAAAAAATACCGGCACGAATATGCCACGCTTGAGCACTTGCTTTACGCCCTGGCCGATGACCCGGACGCCGCCGCGGTAATGCGCGGCTGCGGCATCGATATCGACCGTATCAAGCAGAACCTGGCCGATTTCCTGGAAAACGAGCTGCAATCGCTGGTGGCCGATCATATGGAGGAAGCCAAGCCTACGGCCGGATTCCAGCGCGCCGTCCACCGCGCCGCCATTCACGTGCAGTCGGCGGGCAAGCACGAGGTGACCGGGGCCAATGTTCTGGTGGCGCTGTTTTCCGAACGCGACAGCCACGCCGTTTATTTCCTGCAGGAACAGAATATCAGCCGCCTGGACGTGGTCAATTACATCAGCCACGGCGTGGTGAAATACCAGGAGCACGGCGCGCGCGCGCACAGCCTGTCGCGCGAAGTGGAAGAGGAAGCCGAGGCATTGGAGAAACCTTCCGCCCCACGGGACAAAGACGGCAACGACGCGCTGACGCAATACTGCGTCAACCTGAACCGCAAGGCCCAATCGGGCAAAACCGACATTCTCATCGGCCGCGAGCACGAGGTGGAGCGCACGATCCAGGTGCTGGCCCGCCGCACTAAGAACAACCCGCTGTTCGTAGGCGAAGCGGGCGTCGGCAAAACCGCTATCGCCGAGGGCCTGGCCCTGCGCATCGTGCGCGGCGAGGTGCCTGCCGTTTTGCGCAGCGCCGTCATCTATTCACTGGATTTAGGTTCGCTGCTGGCCGGCACGCGCTACCGCGGCGATTTCGAGGAGCGCATGAAAGCGGTGATCAAGGAGATCGAGCGGGCGCCCGGCGCCATTCTTTTCATCGACGAGATCCACACCATCGTCGGCGCCGGTTCCACCAGCGGCGGCGCGCTGGATGCCTGCAACCTGCTGAAACCGGCGCTGGCGCGCGGCAATTTCCGCTGCATGGGCTCCACCACCTTCAAGGAATACAAGAACCACCTGGAAAAAGACCGCGCGCTGGCGCGCCGCTTCCAGAAAATCGAGATCAACGAGCCGGACGTGGACATCACCGTGAAAATCCTGCGCGGCCTGAAGCCGTATTATGAGGAGCATCACGGCGTCAAATACACCGCCTCCGCCTTGAAGGCCGCCGCTGAACTGGCGCACCGCTTCATCACCGACCGCAAGCTGCCGGACAAGGCCATCGACGTCATCGACGAGGCGGGCGCGGCACAGATGCTGCTGCCCTACCACA
This sequence comes from Alphaproteobacteria bacterium, assembly GCA_019243895.1. Classification (GTDB taxonomy): domain Bacteria; phylum Pseudomonadota; class Alphaproteobacteria; order Rickettsiales; family SXRF01; genus JAFATP01. Next base: position 968 of record JAFATP010000159.1, on the reverse strand, counting down.
AGCGCCGCAAGACCATCACCAGCCGCGAAATCGAGGAGATCGTGGCGAAGCTGGCGCGCATGCCCGCCAAAACCGTGTCGCTGGACGACTCGGCGCGGCTCAAGCGCCTGGAAGACGATCTGCGCCTGGTGGTGTTCGGCCAGGACAAGGCCATCCACGCGCTGGCCAGCGCCGTCAAGATGTCCCGTGCCGGCTTGCGCGAGGAAGAAAAACCCATCGGCAATTACCTGTTCACCGGTCCCACCGGCGTCGGCAAGACGGAAGTGGCGCAGCAGCTGGCGCGCTGCATGGGCATGGAGCTGCTCCGCTTCGACATGTCCGAATACATGGAAAAACACGCGGTCTCGCGCCTGATCGGCGCGCCTCCCGGCTATGTCGGCTTCGACCAGGGCGGCCTGCTCACCGATGCCATCGACAAGACGCCGTATGCGGTGGTGCTGCTGGACGAAATCGAAAAAGCGCATCCGGACGTGTTCAACATTCTGTTGCAGGTGATGGATTACGGGCGGCTCACCGACAATAACGGCAAGACGGTGAACTTCCGCAACGCCATCCTCATCATGACCAGCAACGCCGGCGCTGCCGAGCTCGCCCGCTCGCCGATGGGCTTCGGCCGGGACACGCGCGAGGGCGATGACAAGGAAGCCATCAACCGCCTGTTCGCGCCTGAATTCCGCAACCGGCTGGACGCGCTCATCTCCTTCGGCCACCTAACGCCGGACGTGGTCGGGCAGGTGGTGGATAAATTCATCTCGCGGCTGGAGAGCCAGTTGGCGGACCGCAACATCGCCATCCAGCTGGATGACGCCGCGCGGCGGTTCCTGGCCTCCCACGGCTACGACAAAACCATGGGCGCGCGCCCGCTCTCCCGCCTGATCGCTGAGAAAATCAAGAAGCCGCTGGCGGACGAAGTGCTGTTCGGGAGGCTTTCCAAGGGCGGCACGGTGCAAATCGGCGTGGAGAATGAT
>JAFATP010000138.1 GCA_019243895.1 Alphaproteobacteria bacterium | reverse complement strand
CTTATTCGTATATCGTTATCCAACCGCGCAAGATTGGAGCCGCCGGCATGGAGTGGCTGCCACAGATTCTGCGTGCCGATCACATTGTTGAGGTTCCCGCGCCGGAGGTGAGCGCGAAGAAAGTAGCTAAGGGGCCGCCGCCTCTTCCGCCAATGCCGCAATAATTTAACTACGCCCGTTCCGCGCTCACGCCGCCTTCTGCATCCCCGCCTTCACCTCGCCCCACGCCCAGTCCAGCCAGGGGAACAGCGCTTCCAGGTCCGCCGTTTCCACCGTCGCGCCGCCCCACAGGCGCAGGCCGGCGGGCGCGTCGCGGTAGGCGCCGATATCGTAAGCCACGCCTTCTTTTTCCAGCAGGGAGGCAATCTGCTTGGCTCCCTGCTGCTGCTCCTCCTCGTTCAAGCCGCGATACCACGGGTCAACGATTTTGAGGCAGATGGAGGTGCAGGAACGCGCCGCCGCGTCTTCCGCCAGGAAATCCACCCAGGGCGTTTTTTCCACCCAGCGCGCAACCGCCGCCAGATTCCCTTGCGAGCGTTTGATCAACGCGGCGAGCCCGCCGGTTTCCTCCGCCCATTTCAATCCGAAAATCGCGTCTTCCACCGCCAGCATGGAGGGCGTGTTGATGGTCTCGCCCTTGAAGATGCCCTCAATCAGCTTGCCGCCTTTGGTGAGCTGGAAAATCTTCGGCAGCGGCCACGGCGGCGCGTAACTTTCCAAGCGCTTCACCGCCGCCGGCGATAGCGCCAGCATGCCGTGCGCCGCTTCGCCGCCCAGCACTTTCTGCCATGACCACGTCACCACGTCCAGCCGCTCCCACGGCAGCCGCATGGCGAACGCGGCGGAGGTCGCATCGCAGATGGAAAGCCCCTGGCGGTCCGGCGCGATCCAGTTGCCGTCCGGCACGCACACGCCGGAGGTGGTGCCGTTCCAGGTGAACACCACGTCGCGGCTCCAATCGGCTTGCGAAAGATCGGGCAGCTTGCCGTAATCGGCCTTGAACACGCGCAGATCCTTCAGCTTCAGCTGTTTCTGGGCGTCGGCCGCCCAGGTGGCGCCGAAGCTTTCCCACGCCAGCACGTCCGCGCCGCGCGCGCCGAGCACCGACCACAAAATCGCCTCCACCGCGCCGGTGTCGGAGGCGGGCATAATGCCGAGCCGCCAGTCTTTGGGCATTTCGAGCACGCGCGCGCTGCGCTCGATCACTTCGGTCAGCTTGGCCTTGCCCCGCTTGCCGCGGTGGGAGATGCCAAGCGCCGCGTCTTTCAGCGCCTCCAGGCTCCAGCCGGGCGGCTTGGCGCACGGGCCGGAGGAAAAACAGGGATTCTCGGGTTTACGGGCAGGCTTCATATTCTTAACTTGCGCTCAAGCGCCGCGAGGGCTTTCGCGCCCCAATAGCGCCAGTCGTCGCTTCGCTCCTCCACTTCCGCATAAATTAATGGCTCTCCGCGCGAATGCAATCGGAAAGTGCAGCCACCGTTTCGCAGAGAAGCTGCAAATGGCCTGGCTCGCTCAGCCGGTGGCCGCCGCCCTTGATCAACGTCAATGTGGCGTCCGCGCTTTGCAGCCGCTCCAGCAGACGCGCGGAAGTCTGCCACGGCACGTCCTCATCCGCCAGCCCGTGCAGAAGGCGCACCGGGCAGGTGAGGGAAATGGATTCGCCGAGCAATAAATGCGAGCGCCCTTCCTCAATCAGCCGCCGCGTGATCGCATAGGGCTCGGTGCCGTAGCAATCGGGGAGCACCACCCTGCCTTCCGTGGCAAGCTGCGCCCTCTGCGCCGGCGGAAACACGTTCCATATCAACTCCTCGGTGAAATCCGGCGCGGCGGCGATACCGACTATTCCCCGCACCCGCTCCCGCCGCCGCAGCGCCAGCAGCAGCGCGATCCACGCGCCCATGCTGGAGCCCGCCAGCAGCTGCGGGCCGTGCGTCAGCGCGTCGAACGCCGCCAGCGCATCCTCCAGCCACGCGCCGATGGTGCCTTCCTCGAACGCGCCGGAAGAAGCGCCGTGGCCGCTATAATCGAAGCGCAGGAACGCCTGGCCGCGCTTGCGGCAAAAAGCTTCCAGCGCCAATGCCTTGGCGCCCGTCATATCGGAGCGGAAGCCGCCGAAAAACATAAGGCCCGGCGCCCGGCCCGCGACGGCATGATACGCCAGCGTCCTTCCACCCGGCAGCGCCAAAAGAGAAGGTGCTTGCATCGCCGTTAAACAATCGTCATGTGTAGGC
>JAFATP010000012.1 GCA_019243895.1 Alphaproteobacteria bacterium | reverse complement strand
TTATCCTCATGTAATAATATTATACAAAATAAATTAGTCAGTTGGTTAACATAATGTTAATTTTTGACGCTGTCCACTATATTCCGGGGTTGCCGCCGTCCCATTATATTGGGGGGTTTTTGGACGCCGCCGTGCGCATCGCGGCGTAATACGCCGTGATGATCGCCGCGCCGAGCAATAGCACCAGCAGCGGGTTAAGCCAGAGCAGCCATGTCCGCGCCCCGAAGCGCGGGCTCATTAATATAGACTCCCCATAACGCGCCGCCAGTGCCGCTTTGATGGCCTCATCACCCTCCCCGGCCGCGATGCGCTGGCGCACATAGGCGCGGATGGCGGCAGCCACCTCTACCGGCGATTCGGCAATCGGCTCGCCTTCGCACACCACGCAGCGCAGCTCATAAAAGAGCGCATGGGCGCGGGCTTCGGCTTCGGCGTCCGGCAGCGGGACGTCCGCCGCCCGCACCGCGACCGCCCACCCCACTCCTAACCCCAATAATGCGAACAATAATCCACGCATGTCATTTTCCTGCCGCCGGAAGCGCATAACGTTGAGCCAGCGGCAGCAATTCCTGCGAAATGACTTCCTCCGTCAGCGGCCCGTCATATTTCCATCGCACGATTCCTTCCTTGTCCAGCAGCAGGGTTTCAGGCACGCCCGAAAGCCCCAGCAGCACCGTGTCTTCTCCCAGCACATCCACTCCCACCTCGCGGTAAGGGGTGCCGAGCTGCGCGAGATAGGTCTGGGCGGCGGCAAATGTATCGCGCCACGCGATGCCATAGAGCGGAAGCCCGGTTTGTTGCGGGAGGCCGCCGAGAAGCGGGTGTTCGGCACGGCACGGCTCGCACCAGGAGGCAAAGACATTAATCAGCACAGGCTTTCCTTCCCATGCCCGTGAGAGCAGCATGTGCTTGGGATCCTCCGCATGCGGCAAAGCGATGTCCGGCAGGCGCAGGCCGATCAGCGGAGACGGACGGGCACGCTTGCCGTTCAGCACCCCGCTGGCAATCAACATCGCCAGAATCAAAAATAATACCAGCGGCACCATTCGGAGATATCGCAGATCCATTATTTCGTCTTTCTCCATCGCTCGAGCGCGCCTGTCAGCCCGCCGGCGGCCATCAATATACACCCGGTCCAGATCCATTGCATCATCGGATTGCGATATAACCGCAGCGGCGTGCCCGCCGCCTCCGGTTCGCCGATTACGGCATACCAGTCGGCCCACGGGCGGGAGCGGATGGACGCAATGCTGACGCCGGTGCCGCTGACGGGATAGCGCCGGTATTCCGGGATCAGCGCCGCGCCGGGCGTTTTTTCCTCTTCCACTTTTCCCAACAGAACAAGGTGATTTCCCCTTTCCTTCTCCCACTCGCGCGCATAGGTCAGGCGGGTGCCCGCGAAGTCAAAGCGCATGCCGGGGCGCACGCTGACGTCAAGCTCCTGCCGCCATAGCGAGGCGGCGGTGACGCCCGCCACCAGCACGCCGGCGCCCAGATGGGCAAGCCCTGCCGCCAGCGTATCGGCGCGCGCTTGGCGATGCCGCAGGCGGGGCAGCAGGTAAACCAACGTGCCGCCGATCAGCCAACCGGCAAGGCTCATGCCTGTCACCCCCAACGCCAAGCGCCGGTCGGCCAGCGCCAGCACCACGAATGCGCCCGCCAGCGCGCTTATTCCCGCCGGGGCCAGGCGCGCGCGCAGGCGCGGCCAGTCCACGCGGGTCCACCCGGCCAGCGGCGCCGCCGCCGCCATCACCAGCGCCAGCGCCATCAGCGGCAGCATGACGCGATTGAAATAGGGCGCGCCTACCGATAACGGCGGTCCGCCCGCCAGCTCCACCGCCATCGGATAAATGGTGCCGAGCAGCAGAGTGACCGTAAGGGCGATAAAAAATAAGTTGTTCAGCAGGATCATACCGGCGCGCGAAAAAAGCGGAGCGGGCGGCGCGGCGCCATCCCCGCCATTGCGGGTATACACCAGCAACCCGCCGCCGACGGTGAAAAGAATATAGAACAGCACGTATAAGCCGCGCGTGGGATCGCTGGCGAAGCTATGCACCGAAGTCACCAGCCCGGAGCGCACCAGGAACGTGCCGATGAGGCTCATGGCGAAGGTGAGAATGGCCAGCAGCGGCACCCATTGGCGCAGCGCCCCGCGGCGCGCCAGCACCATGTTGGAATGCAGCAGCGCCGTGCCGGCAAACCACGGCAGCAGCGAAACGTTTTCCACCGGGTCCCAGAACCAGAAGCCGCCCCAGCCCAGCTCGCGGTACGCCCACCAGCTCCCCAGTCCCACCCCCAGCGTCAGCCATGCCTGGGCGAACAGAATCCACGGCTGCATGACATGCGCCAGGGCACGCCCGCATTGCCGGTGCATCAGCGCCGCGATGCTTAAGGAAAACGGCACGGCGAACCCGACATAACCCAGATAAAGCACCGGCGGGTGCAACGCCATGCCCAGATCCTGCAACAGCGGATTCAGCTCCGCCCCTCCGACGGGCACGGGGAAAAGCCGCACGAAGGGATTGGAGGTGAGCAGAATGAACAGCACCACGCCCGCCAGAAGCGTGCTTATGACGGCTTGCGCCGCTGCCCTTATCTCCGGCAGGCTTCCGCCCCTCCCCAGCGCCGCGCCATAGCCTGCCATGATGCAGGCCCACAGCAGCATGGAGCCTTCATGGCTGCCCCAGCTGCCGACGATCTTGTATAGCAGCGGCAGCGTGCGGCTGGAATGCTAGGCCACGTTTGCCACGCTGAAATCATCCGTCACGCGCAAGGCCACCAGCACCAGCAGCGCCGCCAGCAGGCATGCCGCCTGCACCCAGGCGCAGCCGCGCGCGAACGGCGGCGGCATGGGGCCGAACACCAGCGCAGCCGCCCGCAAACTGGCGGCGGCGAAGGCGAAACACAGCAAGAACAGGCCGAGCGTGGCAAGCATTCCGCCGTTATAAGTGGTTCAGCGCGCTTGTTCCATATTAGAATAATGGGTAAGTAACAGGCTGCGGTCACAATTTACAGGCAGTGCCCCATCTACCCTATCAACTCACATGCGGGCGAATAAATAACACCGTGAGATCCATATTTGCCTCCCCTTCCGCTCACTACGGCCCATGCCAATGGCCGCTGGCCTTGAGTTTTTCCGCCACGTCGCGTGGAATATAGGATTCATCGTGCTTGGCCAGCACCTGCCGGGCCA
>JAFATP010000032.1 GCA_019243895.1 Alphaproteobacteria bacterium | reverse complement strand
GGTAAAAAAAGGAAAAAAACAGAAATCTTATTAAATGGCTTATTTTATAAGGTATATAGAACTACCGTTTACTTTTTTTGAATCAATGGGGGAGGCTGGATCAGACGCATTAATGGAATCAGTGTAGTTTGGCCACTTCGGTGCTGGTTCCTTTGCTTTCTAAAACAGCGGCGGGCGTCATGGCATTATTGGGGATGCTTTGATAAAAACCGGCTGTTGTTCTCTCTGCTTTTATCTCTTCAGCTGCCGAGTTGGTTGCTTGCCTGGCGATTTCTCTCGTCTGGCTATTAAAGGGGTCTATGCCGGTTTCTTCCAGGGAATGCCATCTGTCTTTTGCCATTTCAAGGCTTCCTTGAAGCCCGGCTTTATAACGCGGCAGAACGCGGAATAACTCGACTGCCTGTTGCGCTATGATGGAAAACGCCGCGGCATGACCTATCCATTTCCATTGAAATTTTTCATTGTTCCTGAAGGGACGCATCACCACTTCTATGCCCATGGCCAGGGCAGACTTGGCTCCTATCCAAACCAACGGTTCCGCCACGTCTTGCGTAAGTCCGGCGCCGTCGCCGCGCCTTCTTACCTCAAATTCGATCATCCGCGCATAGTGCTCATTGCCTTTTGCATATTTATCGACGGATTTTTTGACGAACCGCTCGGTTACGCCATGCAGGTAGGGCTTCACCCGTTCAGTGATCCACTGCACGGCGCGTTCGTATGGCCCTGTCTTTTCTACGGAATCGTCGGACACAATAAGCGCTTCCTAGGTATACGTTTTCATTTAAATGTATATCCTATTTAAGCCATAAAATCAGTAATTTATATGTGAAATAATTATTACAGCCTGGCGGCTGGCCCGCGAAAAACCCCGCTTACTGGTCGATTTCAAGAATGGGCCATTTGAAAATTGGCTCACGATATTGGATACCATTCGAACCGGGCATTTTCAAGATGTGATGGCGGTAGGGGTGATGCTGCCGGGTGTGCAGTGGGGCGTTTCCTGAAATGCGGATGGCGGCATAGCGCCGGAATTATCTCCCCCTCGCCTGCTGCTCATAGGCGCTTACCAGCGCATCGAACACCGCTATTTGCGCAAATGCGCGCTTTTTATCGCCTTCCGGGACAGGCACGGCATTCCGCACGATCAGCCATAGGGCATCCTGATGTTCGCCGTCGGCAGCAGCAGCGCGTATGATAGGCGGTCTGGGCTTATTCGCAAGGTTATGTGTCAGGATTTCGGTAACGATGGATATGTCAGCAGGTAATACATTTTGCAGCGCCGCCCGCACCGCGCTGGCAATCTGCTGTTTATTCAGCACGGCGCTGGCGAGCGTAAGCTCATGCACATCGGCATGGTTATCCGGGCGGTCTTTGATGTACTGATCTACCACGCAGCTGAACAGCGTCCGCTCGTCCGCCCGATCACCCAGTTCTTTTATCAGCCCGTGCGTTTCTCTGAATATTTCGCCCTGATCGACGCTCGCGCCGCGTACCTTGGGCGTATATTCCAGCACGCCGTGCGTACCATCATCCACATTGCCGGTGCTGGGCAACTGATCCACTTCTATGCCGAGCCGCGTGGAAAAATAATGATTCGCCGCCCGGACTACTTCCGGCACAAAGCCTGGTTTGGCAACAAACATTTCAAGCTGATCCGGTTCGTCGCGCGTATGAATTGCGCCGTCAACGCGAACCGGAAAGGTGAATCGCTTCCGCATGGGCTTTTCCTTAGACCCAAAGTGATAGTCCAAGGATAGCAAAGCAGGAAAAAGTTTGAATATTCATTCCCTTTCCATCTCATGGCGGAAACACAAAATTATCAAGAATGGCTCCGCGGGCTGGATTCGAACCAGCGACCGATCGGTTAACAGCCGATTGCTCTACCACTGAGCTACCGCGGAATACATAGCGAAGCAGCGCCTCTCATAGCATATGGTCGCCTTCCCTGCCAAGGATTTTTCTATTCACGAAAACAGGGGAAGAAACCCGGATTATTCAGACAGAACAATGCAGCTTGCGCCCTGCGAGTTCAGCCGGTCGCAGAGCGCATCCGCAGCAGCGCGCTGGTTGAACGGGCCCACCCGCAGCCGGGCGTTTGCCTGGGCATACAGGCTGAGATGGGCGGGCGTGCTGATGGTGGGTGCATAGCCCCGCAGCGGCGGATAGGTTTTTTGCAGTTCCTTGAATTTCTGCCGCGCCTCGTCCGCGGTGCGCGATGAGCCGAGTTGCGCCCAGAAATGTCCTGCGCCGATGGGGGACGGATTGCCCGCGAAGCTGTGGCGGGTGCGCGGAGTAAAGCTCACCGCGCTGTCACCTTTAATGAAGGTGACGCCGCATTGCTGGCCGCGCTGTTCGGCAATGGCGCAGATACGGGAAATCATATCTCTATCCGGCACCGGCCCCAGCACCAGCGAGATGGGTTTCTCACCGGCATGCATGGCAAGGAAAGGCCGGGAGATGCGCATGCGCAAACCATTGGTTTCCGGGATTTCGCCATGCAGCGCTTGCGAGAAATTATATGCGTCCTGTTCGTTGGCGAATCCCGTGATCCTTACCGACTGATTGCGTTCCTGCATGGCGGTGGTAAGGGATTTTTGGCTGGCGGTCACGCTCACCATAGGTGCGGCGGGTTTATCATAAGTGGGATAGGTGGAGTAGCTTGCGTCCGACCCCGTCGGCACCCGCACGGCTTCCGCCACTTCCACGCGCGAGCGGCCGGCAGCTCGTTCGGCTGGGGAAGGCTCCGGCGCCGGGATTTGCGCCGGTGCGGCGGGCTGAACGGGTTGAATGGGTGCGGCGGGCTGAACAGGCTCAGCGGCTGCGGAGGATGGCGCTTCATGCTGCCAGGGCAGGAGTTTGGCCTCCACCGGGGCGCGGCTCGGCGCGGGTGTTGCGGCCGCGGCTTGCCCGGCGGCAGGCGAGGCTTCGGCGATGTAGGGATTATTAGAAGAATTATTCTGCGCCGTGGTATAGGCTCCGGGCGTATAGAGCGCCACGGACGGCGCGTCCGGCGGCAGAATGCCCTTGACGGGCTCTCCGCTGGCTGACGCCACTTGTGATGATGCCACTGGCGCCGGAGCGAATGAAGGCTCACCGCCGGTGACGGCGGTTTCCACGATGAAGCAATCCACGCCTCGCGCGGAGAGGCGGCCGCATAAATGCTGCGCCTGCATGCGGCTGCGCAGCGGGCCGGCCTGCAGGCGCACCGTGCTGCCGCTGCCGTCCATGGTTTTCAGCGTGCGCGGAGTGAAGGTGAGATTGGAGAGCAGCGCCGGATATTCACCGCGCAGCTTATCCCAGGAAGTTTGCGCTTCTTCCGCCGAGGATGCGCTGCCCAGCTGGATGAAGAACGTGCTTTGCGCGGCGGATGCGCAAAAACTCCAGGCGGCAAATAATAACGAAACAAGCAGGAGGGAACGGATGCGCACGGGCGTTTCAGGACTGAATATTAAGACGATACAGCGTTGCGCGGATCATATCCATGCCATCGCAAAAAACAAATGATAATTTATGGAAGTCATTTATAAAAGCGCCTGGCTCATCACTGCTCCAATGCATCGATAAACCCGCCGATCACCTCCAGCCCCTGCTGCCAGAAGCCGGGATCGCCGGCGTTCAGGCCGAACGGCGCCAGCAATTCTTTGTGGCGCAGCGTGCCCCCCGCCTGCAGCATGGCGATGTATTTCTTTTCGAACTCTGCGCCTTTGCCGTTTTGCGCGCTCCGCACGTACACAGCGTAAAGCGAGTTCACCAGGCAATCGCCGAAGGCATAGGCATACACATAAAACGGCGAATGAATGAAATGCGGAATGTAGCTCCAGAAATAGCGGTAATTGCCGTGCAGCTTCAGCGCCGGGCCCAGGCTTTCGATCTGCACCGTCATCCACAAGTCGCAAATCTGCTCCGCTGTCAGTTCGCCTTTCTTGCGCGCGTCATGCAACAGGATCTCAAACTGGCAGAACGCCACCTGCCGCACCACCGTGTTCAGCATGTCTTCCACCTTGGCCGCGATCAGCGCTTTCTTGCGCTTTGGATCATCCTCGCGGGTCAGCATTTCGCGAAAGGCCAGCTGTTCGCCGAATACCGATGCGGTTTCGGCCAGGGTCAGCGGCGTATCGGCCAGCAGCGCTCCATGTGGCGCGGAAAGCGCCTGATGCACGCCGTGGCCCAGCTCATGCGCCAGCGTCATCACGTCGCGGGCCTTGCCCTGGAAATTCAGCAGCAGATAGGGGTGCACGCTGGGAACGGTGGGGTGGGCGAACGCGCCGGAGGCCTTGCCGGGTTTCACGCCCGCGTCGATCCAGCCGTTGGCGAAGAACTGCTCGCCGACCTGCGCCAGCGTCGGCGAGAAGTTGCGATAGGCATCCAGCACCAGCGTTTTGGCTTCATTCCAGGTGTAGCTGCGGTCGGCGTCGAACGGCAGCGGCGCGTTGCGGTCCCAGTATTCCAGCTTCTTGCGGCCGAACCATTTGGCTTTCAGCGCGTAATAGCGGTGGGAAAGACGGGGATAGGCGCTGCGCACGGCTTCCAGGAGCGCGTCCACCACCTCGTCTTCAATATAATTGCTGACGTTGCGCGAGGAGATCGGGCGCGGAAAGCCGCGCCAGCGGTCTTCAATCTCCTTGTCCTTGGCGAGCGTGTTGGTGATCAGGGCGAATTGCTGCGCCCTGCCCTTGAACGTATCGCCGACGGAAAGCGCGGCTTTTTTCCGCGCCTGCGCGTCGCGGGAGGAAAGCAGGTGCAATGCCTCCGCCTCCGTCAGGTGCTTCTGGCCGATGGGAAAGCGCATGGCGGCCAGCGTCTCGTCGAACAGCCGGGTCCAGGCGGCGCGGCCGCTCACCTGCTTTTCCATCAGCAGCTTCTCCAGCGCGTCGTCCAGCTGATACGGGCGGAATGCGCGAACATCGCGCAGGTAAGGCGCATAATGCTGCAGCTCGGGATTTTTCAGCTTTTGCTGCAGGTCTTTTTCGGCAATCTTGTTCAGCGCCAGCGTGAAGAAAAGCACGTGCGTCGAAGCGGTGGTCAATTTTTCCTGCACATCCTGGGAGAACTTGGCGATGGCGGGGTCCGTCATCGCCACGGAAAAGCTAAGCTGCGCATAGCTGCCCAGACGCCCCATCAGCTCCTGCAGACGCTCATATTCCGCAAGGGCTTCGGCCAAGGCCTGGGCGGAAAGTTTTTCCACCTTGCCGTCATAGGCACGCGCAAATGCTTCGCAGCGTTCTTGCACGCCGTGCAGGTCACGGCCGATGGCGGGATCGTCCAGGCCCGAATATAAATCTCCCAGGTTCCACGACGGCAGCGCCCGCGCCGCGGCGGTCCCGGAGGCGGCGCGTGCGGCGGGTTTACGGCTGGAGCGGGGCGGCACGGCGGCGTTGAAGCTTATGGTGCGACAGTTTTAGGAGCCGGTGGCGGAGCGGTGGACGCTTTGGCGGAGGGGGCCGGTTTGGTTATCACCGGCGTTTCCGGCTGGTTCTCCGCAGGCG
>JAFATP010000031.1 GCA_019243895.1 Alphaproteobacteria bacterium | reverse complement strand
GAAACCGGATTCACCAAGGTGCAGATCGCCGATATCGCCAAGCTGTACGGCATCGTCACCACCATCCTGGCGGGCTTCGCCGGCGGGTGGATGGTGCGGCGCTGCGGCGTGTTCCTGCCGCTGGCGCTCGGCAGCATCGTCTGCGCGCTGAGCAATCTCATTTTCATCCCCCTGTCGCACGCCGGGCCCGACACCTGGATGATGGCGGCCATCGTGCTGCTGGACAGCATCGGCGGCGGCATCGGCGGCATCGCGCTGGTGGCCTATATCAGCAATCTGTGCAACCGCCGCTACACCGCCACGCAATATGCCCTCCTCAGCTCGCTGGCGGCATCGGCGCGGGCGCTGGTCGGCATGCCCGCGGGCTGGGCGGCGGTGCAGCTGGGATGGCAGGGATTTTTCGCGCTCTCGGCGCTGATGTGCCTGCCGGGGCTGCTGCTGATCGCGCTGTTATGGAGGAAGCGGCCCGTCCCGGCATTCGCCTGAAAAAAACCCCGCGCCGTGAAGCGCGGGGCTAATACACCGCCTAATGCGTCAGCGGCGCGGGCTTGTCCTCGGCGGGAGGCATCATGCCGCCGCCGGATGCGCCATGCCAGTTTTTCTTGGCTTCCGCGCGTTGCTCCGGCGTCATGCTCCGCCATTCGGCGCGGCGCTTCTGATGCTCCTGCCATTGCGCGTCCGTCATGCTTTTCAGCCTGTCCAGCTGGTGCTGCACGCGGTCGATATCCTCCTGACGCGTCTTGGGCGGCTGCCACTCCCCGCCGGCATCCTTGCCGGCCGGTGCCGCATCGTTCGCCCACACGCTGCCCGCCATCACGAGCATCGCCGCGCCGCATAACCATTGAAGTCGCATAATCCCTCCACGTTAGCTAAGGTTGAATCGGATTGCTTCCGGCGCCGTACTTTCCTACACTGCGCCGATGGAGGCGATCCTATTGTATGTGACGGCGCCGCACAAGCAGCAAGCGGAAGCCATCGCGGAGATGCTGCTGGAGCAGCGGCTGGCGGCGTGCATCAATATCCTGCCGGGCATGACCTCCTTTTACCGCTGGGAGGGAGAATTGCAGCGCACCGAGGAATGCCTGCTGCTGGCCAAAACGCACGCGCATCATCTGGAAACCATCATCGCGCGCGTCTGCGCCATGCACAGCTATGAGGTGCCGTGCATCCTGGCATTGCCGGTGGCGGGCGGGCACGAAGCGTTCCTGCGCTGGGCCGAATGCGAAACCGCCGATGCGGCAACGCCGACGTAAAACAATTATTTATCGCCCGTTCTTCCATTTATTGTTTCGCTTTTACATCCCCGGCGAGTACGCTATAAAAACTTTCTTCGCGCGCGTCATCGGGGCTTCTCATGCGCATCGTCACGCAACGGGTTTATGACACCGATCATGTCGCGGGCTACCGCGTACTGGTGGACCGGCTGTGGCCGCGCGGCCTCTCCAAAGCGAAAGCCGGGCTGGATGAATGGTGCAAGGAAACCGCCCCCAGCGAGGAGTTGCGGCGATGGTACGGGCACGACGCCGAAAAATGGCGCGAGTTCCGGCAGCGATACCTGAAAGAGCTGCGCGCCAACCGCGAGGCGGCGGCGGATATATTGAAACATGCGCGCAAAAAGAAAACCTTGGTGCTGCTTTATGGCGCGAAGGATGAGGCGCTCACCCACGCCCGCGTGCTGAAAGAATTTCTACAAAAAATGCTTTAGGGATCTGCGCGGAAAATCCGATGCGGCCAGGGACTTGCATCTCGTTTCTCGCACGCTGCATGAAGCGCCGGAGTCACCGCGCCGCGCATGCTTTAAAAATAAATTGTAACTTTTCCTCCCGCGTGCTCGAATGCATCAGCGGGCCGGGAGTTCCCCGCTCGCAATTCAACCTTTTATCCTCAAGGAGTTTCTATGCATAAGAATCTGCTCGGACTCGGCCTGGCGGGCGTTATTGCCGCGGGTGTCGCTTTTGCCGCTCAGGCGGACGAGATGGCAGCGCCGAAGGAGAAATGCTACGGCATCGCCAAAGCGGGCAAGAACGACTGCAAAAGCGCGGCGGGTTCGCATTCCTGCGCCGGTCAGGCCACCAAGGACGGTGATCCGGCCGATTGGAAATTCGTGAAGGCCGGTGAGTGCTCCACCATGGGCGGCTCGCTCGAATACAAGAAAATGTAAGCATGGTTTCATGCGGCGGCCCGCGCCGGCGGGCTGCCGCAAATTCAATGCATTCACATGGGCAATCGTTTCGGTCTTCCTTATCTCGGCTTCGGCCTCGGCCTGCGCGCGCCGCATTACGACGACGCGCTGCGGCAGGAGCATCTGCCGGTGGACTGGTTCGAGATCATCTCCGAGAATTTTATCGAGGCGCATCCCGGCTACTGGGAATTTTTGCAGGATGTGCGCCGCCGTCATCCGCTGGTGATGCATGGCGTGTCGCTCTCCATCGGCTCGGTCGATCCGCTGAACGCGGATTACCTGGCGAAGCTGAAAAAACTGGCGGAGGCCATCCGCGCCGCCTGGGTGTCCGATCACCTGTGCTGGACCGGCGTGCACGGCAGGAACACGCATGACCTGCTGCCGGTGCCATACAGCGAAGAGGCGCTGCGGCATATCGCCGGGCGCGTGAGGCAGGTGCAGGAGGCGCTGGGCAGGCCGCTGGTGCTGGAAAACCCGTCGTCTTACGTGGAATTCACCACCTCCTCCATGCCGGAATGGGAATTCCTGGGGCGGCTGGCCGAGCTTACCGGCTGCGGGCTTTTGCTGGACGTCAACAATGTGTATGTCAGCGCTTTCAATCACGGCTTTGACGCAAGGCGTTATATCGATGCCATCCCCGCCGACCGCATCGTGCAGATTCACCTGGCGGGGCACCAGCATCACGGCACGCACATCATCGACACGCATGACCGCGAGGTGATCGGCGAAGTGTGGGCGCTGTATGCTTACACGCTGCAACGCAAGGGCGAGATTTCCACCATGGTCGAATGGGACGAGCATATCCCCGAGCTGTCGGTGCTGCTGGCGGAGCTGGAAAAAGCTCGGCAGGCGGCAGGCGCGGCGCGGAAAGCGGCGGCATGAAACCGCCGCTCGCCGCTTTGCTGGAAACCTTCCATGACGGCATCCTCGCCGATGACGCCGCCGCCACGCTGCCGCATTTGCGCGTCAATCCGCGCCTTCCGCGCGAGGCGCAGCTGCGCGTTTATAGCGAAGGCTACCGCGTGCGGCTGATTCAGGCCGTGCGCACGGATTATCCCGCCTTTGCGGAAATACTCGGCGAAGCCTCCTTCCAGGCGCTGGCGCTTGATTACATTGCCGCGCATCCGCCCGCGCATTTCAACCTGGATCGCTACCCCCACGGCTTCGCCGCTTATGCGCAAACGCGCGTGCCGCCGTTTGCCGCCGAGCTGGCGCGGCTGGAAGGGGCGATTGCCGAAGCGTTCATGGCGGAGGCCGGCGCGCCGCTGCCGCCCGCGGCCCTTGCGGGCCTGTCGCCGGAAGCGTTCGGCGCATTGCGCCTGCCGTTGCGCGGCGGTGTGAGGCTGCTGGCTTTCGCTTACCCGGTTCATGCATGGCTGGAAGCGCAGCGCGAAGGGAAAAGCGCAGCCGCGAACATGGAAGAAAAGCCCAACTGGCTCTGCGTGCACCGTCACCGCAATGAAATACGCCGCACGCCGCTGGCCGCCCCCGCCTTCGCGTTGCTGATGCAGCTGGGGCAGGGACTAAGCGTCGCCGAAGCGCTGGACGAAGTGCTGGCGCAACAGCCGGACGCCGCCGCGGATATTGCGGCGGGGCTGCAATCCTGGTTCGCCGAGTGGATGGCGCTGGGAGTGTTTGGGGAATAGCGATCAGCTAGGCTACTTAGGGAGATAGCAAATGAGGGGGATTATCTAGTACTTGATGAATGGATTTTCTTCATGTTAGTGTCACTCCTATCAATAAGGAGTTACACTCATGAAAACCAAGAAACCAGTGATTCACCAGATGACGATAGCGCAGTTTGACGCGCAGTTTGCGAATGAAGATGATTGCGCGGCTTATCTTGTCGCTCATCGCTGGCCGAAAGGCGTAAGCTGCCCTCGCTGCGGTGGGAACCGCGTTTACAAACTGGAAAGCATGAAGTGGAAATGGGAATGCATGGAGTGCGGCAAAAGCACGTCCTATCGCTTTTCGCACCTTGTCGGCACCATCTTTGAGAACACCAACATGCCGCTGCGCACATGGTTCCGCGTCATTCACATGATGGTGACGAGTAAAAAGGGCGTGAGCGCCTTGCAGGTGCATCGGGTTATCGGCACCGGCAGCTATCAAACCGCGTGGTCTATGTGCCACAAAATCCGCGCTGGCTTTCAGGATGAGCAATTCCAGAAGCTTATGGGCATTGTGGAGGTGGATGAAACCTTTGTTGGCGGCAAGGCCCGCAACAGGCATAAGGACAAGCGCGGCGGCGGGGACGGCACGGGCGGTATCGGCTCCGGCAAGATTCCTGTGGGCAGGGCCGTGCAGCGCAAAGGCAATGTGATTGCAAAGGTGCTGGAGAGTACCCTCATGCGACCGTTGACCATTCGCGGGGCGAGTACGTTGTAGGTGCAGTCCATACACAGACTATTGAAGGCTTTGGAGCCTGTTCAAGCGCGGCATGGTCGGCACCTATCATAAGGTCAGTAAAAAGTACCTGTCGCTTTATGTTGCGGAGTTTCAGTTCCGGTACAACAACCGGCTGAACGATGACATTTTCGGGGCAGCGGTGAGGGCGTGTTGAGAAGCCTTTAGACATGTTACAGGTTTCTTTCGATTACTATAGTGTTAGCTGCAATATACATCAGCAAAGAGAATAGGACTGGTTGTGCATTATCGGCTGTAATTTCATATTGCAATTCCCACTTTTCAGTAGGCTCTACATAGATTTTAACCGGCCATTCGCTTTGTGGGTCTAGTCCACCGATGATTAATTTACCTTCGCCATTAGGCCACGATGATAGAAGGTCATAATATTCTTTATCGTTTGGGCTTATTCCGCACTCATATCGCCCTAATGCGTTCTTGGCGGCATAGGGATAAACCGCTTGCCATACGGCGTATTGTGGTCGCGGCACGATATTACATAAGCGCATTTTTACATTGCACGCAGCCGCCGACCCTCGGTTAGCAACCGTCAAGCGCCATCTAGCAATTACCGAATGCTCCTGCGTAATCTTTTCAAAGGCAGATATTTCTAAGGCAGCATCATATACGAGTGAGGCGCGTGGCTCTATTAAAGCCGCCAGCCAAGTAAATAGTGGCACGCTCCAAGGCGCATGCGCTGCAATGGCTGACCTATACTTTCCATCCTGTATATTCCAAAGAATGACACATAAGCCATATAGAACCAAAATATAGCCTACGGGGGGTATAATCATACCCGCGCCTGTGAATACGAAACCGATTGCAGTCTTGATGTTAGTTGGCATACGGTAGGGGATATAGCGTACCCATACGTATTCGTCAAATAGTAGACAATCGCCAAAATAAGGTTTCCAGAAGCACTGATTGTCTCCGGGGAGTTTGGACGATCGATTGTCCGATGGGCGTGACTATCAAGTAGTTTTACGCATCTCCGCCCTGAGCCTGTTTAACCTTTCTGCAGTTTTCCCGAAATACTTGCCCGGCGGCGCTTGACGCGCCCCATCTCGGGGCGTATCATCCCATGCGATCCCATTGCAGCCCATGCTTGCCCATTTCATCCCATGAACCTTTATTTATCTTCGTTCACCAATCGCATCGATAAAAAAGGCAGGGTTTCCGTGCCTGCCACGTTTCGCGCGGTGCTGGGCAAGGAGGAGTCGCCGGGGGTGTATGCCTCGCCTTCCGTGCGTCATCCATGCCTTGAATGTTGCGGGCCTAACTACTTCAAAAAACTGCATTCCATGATCGAGGCGATGGACCCGTTCTCGCCGGAGCGGGATGCGTTCGCCACGATGGTGTTCGGCGAGACGTCGCTACTGGGGGTGGACGGCGAGGGGCGCATCGGTATTCCCCAGCAACTTATTGACTATGCTCATTTAAGAGAGGAGGTTCTGTTCGTCGGCAAGGGCGCCACCTTCGAAATCTGGGATCAGCACGCCTATCAGGATTACCGCAAGGCGGCGCGCAGCCGCGTGCAGCAGGCGTTTTACAATGGCGAGGTGCCGTTCCTATGATCCAGCCTCATGTTCCTGTAATGCTTGATGAAATGGTCGCCGCCCTGCAGCCGCGCGATGGCGAGGTGTATGTGGATGGCACGTTCGGCGCGGGCGGGTATAGCCGCGCCATTCTGGCATCCGCGCATTGCCGGGTATACGCGCTGGACCGCGACCCCGACACGCGCGCTTTTGC
>JAFATP010000176.1 GCA_019243895.1 Alphaproteobacteria bacterium | reverse complement strand
CTTCCGCGGCGTAAGCGCAGGCTTTTTCCAGCCCCGCCTCGGCGAAACCGATGCGCGCCTTGCCGGTGCCGGTGACTTCCTCATACGCCATCGGCTTATGGCCGAGATAACGCTCCGAAAGCTCCTCCATCGCATGGCCGTGCAGCCCCGCTCCCAGCAGATAGGACAGCAGCATGCTGTCATCGACCGGCGCCAGCCCAATGCCGTGGCGCTTCAGCAGCAGGGCGTCATATTTAATGTCCGATCCCACCTTCAGCACGCTGGCATCCTCGAAGAGCGGTTTAAGCGCCGCCAGCGCCGCATCCCGCGGTAATTGCGAAAACCCGCAATCCGGCGCCAGCCCCGCCGGCGCGGCAAATAAATCGTCGCGGGGCAAGGACATGGATTCCGAACCCGGCTTGCGGTGGCCGAGCGGAATATAACACGCTATTCCCGGAGACAGGCTGAGGGCGACGCCGATCATCTCGGCGCGCATGGCGTCGCCGGAGGTCGCCTGCAAATCCACCCCCACCATGCCTTGCGCCTGCGCCTGCCTGACCCAGCGCTCCAGCGAGTTCATCTCCTGTACCGCCTCATACGCCACCGCCGGCGGGGATGAAGCGGCAACGGGCGGCGCACCTTCGCGCTCGGCAAATTCGAAGCGGGGTTTCAGGCGCGCGAACAATGATTTGAACCCCTGCGCCTGCAGGAAATCACCAAGCTTTTCCGCCTCCGGCGCGCGCGCAGCCAGCGCTTCCAGCGGCAGCGGCAGCTCCACGTCTTCCTTCAGCCCCACCAGCGCGTGCGACAGCCGCGCCTTATCCGCGTGCTCCATCAGCATCGCCCGCCGCTTCTCCTGCCTGATCTCGGCGGCATGCGCCAGCAGCGTTTCTAAATCGCCGTATTGCCCGATCAGCTCCGCCGCGGTTTTCGGGCCGATGCCCGGCACGCCGGGCACGTTGTCGGAGCTGTCGCCGATCAGGGAGAGCACCTCGCGCACCTTTGCCGGCGGCACGCCGAATTTTTCCATCACCTCGGCTTCGCCGATCGGCTTGTTCTTGATGGGATCGTGCATGCGAATGCCTTCGCCCACCAGCTGCATCAGATCCTTGTCGGAGGAGACGATCACCACCTCCATCCCCGCCTCCCGCGCTTTCCGCGCATAGGAGGCGATAACATCGTCCGCCTCCACATCGTCGCGCTCGACGCGGGCGATGCCCAGCGCATCGGCCGCCTCGCGCACCAGCGCGAATTGCGGAATCAGATCCGCCGGCGCCTCGGGGCGGTTCGCCTTATAGCCGTCATACATGCGGTTGCGGAAGGTATGGCGCCCGGCGTCAAACACCACGGCGATGGCGTCGTCCCCGGTGGTTTCCCGCAGCTTCAGCAGCATGTTCAAAAAGCCGTACACGGCGCCCACCGGCGTGCCGGAGGGGCTGGAAAGCGGCGGCAGCGCGTGATAGGCGCGGAAGATATAGCCGGAGCCGTCAATGAGATAAAGCGTGGGCATAATGTCTATGTAATGAGAGAATACACGGCGCGCCAGTATAAAGGCGCTTCTACAGCGTCAGCAGGAGGGCGGCGTGATCCGAATACGGCTGGGGGATCACCTCAAGCGACGCGCGCGCCGCCAGGCTTTTAGAGGCGATGCATAAATCCAGCACCAGCCTGCGGCGGTGAAATACGAAGGTGTGCACCGCCGGATCGTTCAGCAGCGTCAGCGGGCGCGTCGCCAGCAGCGGGCGCACCTCGTCCAGCCCGGTCAGCACGTTGAAATCACCCATCAGAATCACTTCGCCTTCCGTGCCGTCGGCCAGTTCGAACAGCTCATACAGCTGGCGCTCGCGCACCGCGCGCTTCAGGGAAAAATGCGTGAAATAAAGGGTGAGTCCGGCCCCCAGGCGCACCCGGTATATCAGCCGCTTGGTGCCGACGGTGAAATAGAGCGTCTCGAAAGGATAATCGCGCCGCGCGATGAACCCGTTGCTTTTGCCGGCGGTGAGCGGCGCGCGGTGATGGCGGCTTTCCGTGCCGTATTTGCTTTGCGCGTCGGCATAGCGGTATTCTTCGTCCATCAGCGCGTTCAGCTGGTTCATACCGTGCGAGCCGAACGAGCCGGTATCCACCTCGAGCAGGCAACAGATATCCACCTCGCGCTGGTGGATCAGCGCCTTCAGCAACGCCAGCACACGCTTTTGCACTCCGGGCCTGCTCCACACATGCCGCGCCGCATACCGCATATGCTGGCCCAGCGTGCCGTTGATGCCGCGCGCATAACCCATGTTGGTAAGTAGAATACGCGTTGGCATGGAGTTATAAAAATCCTTTAAACCCCCGGCCGATCCTGCCGACCAGGCGTTGCAGCGGGGGCACGGCCAGAAGCTCGCGCGCCGTCGCCAGGCGGCATTGCGCAAGGTCTGCGTCGAACTGCGCGTTCAGCGTGCCCACCGCCGCGCGGTCGGTGATCAGCAGATTGGCCTCACGGTTACGGAACAGGCTCAAATGGTCAAGGTTCATGCTGCCCAGCGTCGCCCAGTCATCATCCACCATCACCACCTTGGCGTGCATCACCGACGGAAGGTAGCGGTAAACATGCACGCCTGCCCGCACCAGCGATGGAAAATAGCTGAGCGCCACCCAATCCGCAAGGCGCACGTCGCTGGCCTCCGATACGATCAGCTCCACTTGTATTCCTCGCCGCGCCTGCTGCTTGATCAGGCGAAACAGCATTCGGCCGGGAATGAAATACGGCGTCATCAGCCGCACGCGCACTTTCGCGCCGCGCACATGGCGCACGACTTCACGGTAAATGAGATTTTTGCGCGTTCCCGCCAGGCTGGTGGCGAAGCGGAACCCTTCGGGCCGGAGCGGCTCGCGGTTTTCAACGGGGCGGGAAACGGGAATGCCGATGAAGCGCCGCCACAGATGATCCAGGCTGGCCGCCGCCTCCGCGGCCACTTTCCCCAGGACGCGGATATGCGTGTCGCGCCAACGGCGCATGCGGCCGTCAATGCATACCCCTCCGATGTGGAGCAGCCGCGAATCGATCAGCATCACCTTGGCATGGGTGCGCGGCAGCAGCGATGCCGGCCGCAGCGCCCGCCAGCCGTTCACGGGATTGAAAAACGCCACGCTCACGCCGCGGCGGCGCAGAACCTTGAGGCGAAGCGAGCGCCGGATATTCCAGCTGCCGATGCTGTCGAACAAGAGGCGCACGGCCACCCCTTCACCGGCCTTGCGCCAGAACAGGCGCAAAAACCGCCGCCCCAGCGCGTCGTTCTCGAAAATATACATTTCGCATTCAATGCTGATGCGCGCGGCGGCGCAATCCGCTTCCATCGCCTGCCATGCATCCTGGGAACGATGATAAAGCCGCCAGCGGGGATCCGGCTCTTTAACGGCGGAGGGAGACGGCAGTGCCATTTAAACGCGCAGCGTCATCGCCGGCCCTTCATGGAAGGATGCGTCGGCGGCAAGCGGCGGGTTTTGCGGATCATAGCCCGGCGCTCCGGCAAGCTCCGCCGCGCTGGCGTCCAGCGTAAGCTGCAACCCCCCTTGACCGTCATTATGGATGGCGATAGCCCCGAACGGCACGGCGAAATGCTTGCCGCCGAGCGCAGTGCCCAGCAACCCGCCATGCGCCAGCGCTATATATGCCACTTTCCCCGACTCATCCAGCGCCACATCCTCCACCACGCCGAGCACCGCATTTTCGCGGCCGGTCATCTGGAGTCCCAGCAGGGACTTGACAAACAGCACCGTGGGTCCGGAGTGAGTTTGCATCGGCATGAGTACCTGTAATTTTGAGGCTGTGGCAGGCCGTTATAGCCCTAATGGCAGCGCTTATATCCAGCTTATTCACTATAAACAAGAACACATAAAGAAAACTGGCGCCGCGCGCAAAAAATCCATAAAAAACCTATAATTTCCTTTCTGCGTCCGGGGTTGCTATAACGTGGCCATGACATATTACTCCCTTCGCGATTTCATGCAGGCGCTGGAGGCGCAAAGCCGCCTGGCGCGGGTGCAGGCGCCGGTGTCGCCGGTGCTGGAAATGACGGAGATCGGCTGCCGCCTGGTGCGCAGCGGCGGCCCCGCCGTGCTGTTCGAGAACGTAACCGGGCGCGCCAACCTGCCGGTGCTGATCAATCTTTTCGGCACCGTGGAGCGGGTGGCGCAGGGCCTGGGCCGCCAGCCGCACCAGCTGCGCGAACTGGGAGAGATGCTGGCGTTCCTCCGCCAGCCGGAGCCGCCGGGCGGCTTGCGCGAGGCGCTTTCCATGATGCCGCTGTTGAAAACGGTAATGACGATGCAGCCCAGGACGGTTTCCCGCGCGCCATGCCAGGAGGTTGTATTGCAGGGTCATGATATCGATCTCGGCCTGCTGCCCATCCAGACCTGCTGGCCGGGCGAGCCGGCGCCGCTGATCACCTGGCCGCTGGTGGTGACGGCGGGACCGCGCCCCGACACGCCGGAGGACAATTTCAATCTGGGCATCTACCGCATGCAGGTGCTGGGAAGGAATCAAACCTTGATGCGCTGGCTGAAGCACCGCGGCGGCGCGGCGCATCATGCGCGTCGGAAAGAACGGCTTACGGAGCCCTTGCCCGCCGCCGCCGTTATCGGCGCCGATCCCGCCACCATGCTGGCGGCCGTCATGCCCGCGCCCGAAACGCTTTCGGAATATAAGCTGGCGGGCCTGCTGCGCGGCGCCAAGACCGAGCTGGTGCCGTGCAAGACGGTGCCGCTGATGGTGCCCGCCAGCGCCGAGATCGTGCTGGAGGGGCATGTGTCGTTGACCGACTACCGCGAGGAAGGGCCGTATGGCGACCATACCGGATATTACAACAGCATCGAGCCGTTTCCGGTGTTCACCTTAAGCGCCGTCACCATGCGCGCCAATCCCATTTACGTCAGCACTTACACTGGCCGGCCGCCGGATGAGCCGAGCGTGCTGGGCGAGGCGCTGAATGAGATCTTCGTGCCGCTGCTGGTGCAGCAATTCCCTGAAATCGTCGATTTTTACCTGCCGCCGGAAGGCTGTTCCTACCGCGTCGCCGTCGCCTCCATTAAGAAAGCCTATCCCGGCCACGCCAAGCGCGTCATGATGGGCATCTGGTCGTTTCTGCGCCAGTTCATCTACACCAAATGGATCATCGTCGTCGATGACGATATCAACATCCGCGACTGGAAAGACGTGATCTGGGCCGTCTCGACGCGCATGGACCCGGTGCGCGACCTGACGTTGATCGACAATACCCCCATCGATTATCTCGATTTTGCCTCGCCGGAGACGGGGCTGGGCGGCAAGGTCGGCCTCGACGCCACCAACAAATGGCCGCCGGAGACCAGCCGCGCCTGGGGAGAAAAGATAGTCATGAAGCGGGAGGT